>CAMPAJ010000218.1 GCA_946631805.1 uncultured Eggerthellaceae bacterium | reverse complement strand
CTGCCGATACCGTGCCGATGGCGGTTGCATTGGCGGTGAGCTCTTCCTTTGGCTTTGTCTCGGCCTCGTCGAGTTTTATGGTATTGGCCGCTTTCTCGCCGAGCCTGCGCGTTATCGGCTTTGGCTCGGATGCCTGCTTGGCCTTTGAAGCGTGTTCGTCCGCCAACTGCTTTGAAAGTCGCTCGAGCCGGGGATTCCCAGCGGGCTCCGGATCGTCTATCAGTATGGTCTTAGCGGATGGGTTGACGATGGGCTTGGATTTAGACCGAGAAGGCGTAGCTGGGACGAACCCGGGAAGCTCCTCGTAGTCGCCGCCTTCTTCATCCCAGCTTTCGCGTTCGCGCTTTGGCTGGGTGATCATCTTAAGCGTGTGGACGGATTCGCCTACGATCAAGATCCCGATAGCCATGATGCCCGCGGCGATGACGCAGGCGACTGGCATGCCGAGCCAGCTGACTCCAAGCCAAGCGGGTCCTGCCCCCACGTAACCGCCCCTGAAGACGACTTGATTCTCGGAGAGCATTTCCGAAACGGCACCGTCTGCAGCCACCCCGTTAGGAGTGAACAATGCCATGAGTATGAGGAAACCGACGAACGTGATGCACAGGCCGAGCACGAATCGTGCCGGAAGCCGGTCGTTTTGAAAACGCATCACCGTAGTCGTCGCAATCACGACGAGCAAAAGCGGGAGCATATAGGCCCCTACCCCGAACGCGAGCCTGAGCGCACGCGACATGAACGATGCCACGACGGCGTTTGTCGGCCAGGCGACGATGAGGACGAGCGCGATGGCCGCGATGATGCAGATGAGCGCAGTTAAGCCGCGTCTCATGTTCTCGTCGAGCAGCGGGGGTTTTGCGACGGCTTGCGCAGCTTCTTGTTGACTTGGCTTCGCCGACTTGGCCTTATCGGCGGGCGATGCTGCACGTACCCGACCAGATGATTTGCTCGTCTGGGCGCGTTTGCTCGCAGGTTTACTAGATGACTTCTTGTTGGCCACGATGTGTTCCCTTTTGTGCTTCGTTTCATTTGTGACAAACTACAATTATAGACGAATAACGGGCACCCGCACATGCGGTGTGCCCGATTACATGAACGTCGCTGATTGCTGATGTAATGTTATACCATCAGGATGTTTACAACTGCCATCGGCTTTTGCTTCGTGCGCTCCCACAGCAGGTTAAGAAGCGTATCGCGGCCGATCTTCTTGAGCTCGGTAGCGGTTGCGCCGCGTCCTAGATGCTTCTTGAAGGCCGACTCTAAAACGTCGACGGCCTCGGCGGCAACGTACGGGTCATCGCCGCCGGTGATACCATGCATTTCCAATGCAACGGGAGCCATCAGTTTTCTCTGATTCTGCGATATCGCCACGGAAAGCGCCGCAAAGCCCTGCGCTCCAAGCGTAACGCGCTCGTCTAGGACGTCCTGGGACGTATCGCCGACCGAGAGGCCGTCAACGTACACGACACCGCTCTGCACGTGCTCGCCATGCTTGACTCCATCGGCTCCGAGCACGAGGCTCTCGCCGTTCTCGCAGATGAACACGTTCTCTGAAGGGACGCCCGTTTGAACGGCCAGCTCGGCATGGGCGCGCAGATGCGAAGCCTCCCCGTGGACGGGCATGAAAGCGCGCGGCTGCACGATCGAGAGCACGAGCTTGAGCTCTTCGGCGCCGGCATGCCCCGAGACATGGACCATGGCACGCGATTTGTCGTATACGTCGGCACCGATTTTGGAGAGCAGGTTCACTACGCGCGTCACGGCTTTCTCGTTACCGGGTACGGGCGTAGCCGAGATGATGACCGTATCGCCTTCGTCGATTTCGATCGTCTTGTGAAGACCGCCTGCGATGCGCGATAGCGCCGATAAGGGCTCGCCTTGCGACCCAGTGCACATGACGACGATTTTCTCGGGCGGTATTCCCGAGAGCTCGTATGCGTCGACAAGGTCCTTGTCGTCAATCGAAAGGTAACCGAGCCTGCGCGCGATGTCGGTGTTCTGAATCATCGAGCGGCCCGTGACGACCACCTTGCGCCCGCATGCGACCGCGGCATCGCATATCTGCTGCATGCGATGGATATGGCTCGCGAACGAAGCGATGACTACGCGGCCTTTCGCCTGCGAAATAATGCTGTAAAGGTTCTTCCCCACTTCCGCCTCGGAAGGCGTGAACGACTTCTTCATTGCGTTCGTGGAATCCGAGAGCATAAGGTCTACGCCGGTTTGGCCGAACCGGGCCAACGCGCCGAAATCGGTCGTAACCCCGTCGATGGGCGTCTGATCGAGCTTGAAGTCGCCGGTATGCAACACGTTGCCCGCTGGGCTCGTGAAGAATATGCCCACCGATCCCGGAATCGAGTGGTTGACCGCGAAGAATTCCGCCTCGATGCAGCCGAGCTGGATCTTCTGCCCTGGTTGAATCTCGATAAGGGGGGCATTCTTGATGCGGTGCTCGGCGAATTTCCCTTCGATGAGGCCGAGCGTCATCTTGGTTCCGTAAATGGGAACCGGACGGTCAAGGTCCTTATACAGATAAGGAAGGCTACCGGTATGATCCTCGTGGCCATGGGTGATGACGATTCCCCGCAATTTATCGGCGTGCTCGAGGACGTACGTATAGTCCGGCAAGATCAAATCGATTCCAGGGTGATCGTCGTCCGGGAACATGAGCCCGGCATCGTCGAGCACCATGTCGTTCCCGCACTCGAAGACCGTCATGTTCTTGCCGATTGCATCGAGTCCTCCTAGCGGAATGACTTTGAGCTCGGCATCCTTGCGTGCGCGCTTGGAAGATCCGCGTTCCTTGCGGCTGCTCTTCGAGGCCGTAGCCTCTTTAGCGGCGCCTTCTGCGTCGCGCGTGAGCGCGGGCCTTTTCTTTTCGAGCTTGACGTACTTGATCGTCTGGGTTTGGCGCCCTTCCCTCTTTTTGCGGCCCTTCGGCTGAACTTCGTCAGCTTTCCTCTGCTCGTTGTTTTGAGTGCGCGAATTAGCATTCGCATCGTTTTGCGACATCGAGTCTCCATTTCTATTCACTTCATTTGCGCACGCGTAAGCCCGTAAGCTCGATATGCGCGCGCATACCTTACTAAAAGCCTGCAATAGTGCCTGATTGCAGGCCAACATCCAATCGTTTTGAGGCGTAGACCGTCTGGATAGGACGCCCTAGCCTACTACCTCTCGTTAAAGAACGCCTACTTCCCGCATGACGCATGACAATTCGGCGCTTTGCTCGGGAGTGGCATCTACGAGCGGCAACCTTACCCCGCCCACATCGAATCCACGTAGCCTAAGCGCCTCCTTGACGAGTATGGGGTTAGTCGTTTTGAAGAGTCCGTGCATGAGCGGGAGCAAGCGCTCGTTCAAAATCTTCGCCTCATCCCAGTTGCCACACGCACACGCATCCACAATCTCCTTCATGCGGGCTGGAGCAACATTCGAAATCGTGGATATGACACCCGTACCGCCTGCGCGCATGAGCTCGAACGTGAACGAATCGTCGCCCGAATACACATCGAAGCCCTTGGGGCAGCCATCGATAATTGCTTGCACTTGATCGATGTCGCCTGAGGCCTCCTTGATGGCGACGATATTCTCGAAGTCATGCGCAAGCCGAAGCGTCGTGTTCGCTTGCATGTTGACGACGCATCGACCTGGGATGTTGTAGAGGATAATCGGCAGGTTGGTTGATTCCGCTATTGCCTTGAAATGCTGGTAAAGACCCTCTTGAGGCGGCTTGTTGTAATAGGGGACGACGCACATAAGGCCATCGACCCCCAGGTCTCGCACGTCTGCGGCAAAGCGGATCGTGTTTGCCGTGCAGTTATCGCCTACGTTTGCGATGACGGGAACGCGTCCGTTGACGGCACGAACGACTGCGCTCATTA
>CAMPAJ010000217.1 GCA_946631805.1 uncultured Eggerthellaceae bacterium | reverse complement strand
CCCGGCCTCACGGGGCGGCGGGACGGGTTAGCCGAAGCCAAGCGAAAGGCCCACCACCCCGGCCTCACGGGGCGGCGGGACGGCTAGCCAATTCTGAATACGCCTTACATACGGTTAATGTCGGTCAACTTGAACTTGGGGATGCGCCGCAGCGCTATCTGGCTCATGATAAACGCGAGAACCCCGCTGCCCACGATGCCGATAATCACAGCCGGCGCGTCGACGACCTTCCAAAACACGCCTGTAGCAGGTTCGATGGCGCCAACGGTCACCGAGCCCATAATGCAGCCCAGGACGATGCCGGCAATTATGCCCACCGCGGTCAGTACGATGGAATCGTAGGATATGTAGTGCCGTGCATCTTTCACCGAGAAGCCGTTGATCATCAGCACGATGAGCTCGCGTTTCTTCTCGTCGATGAACATCACGTTCAGGTTGAGCAACACAACGATGGCCATAAGCACCGCCAACGCCAGGTAAATGGCAACGACCGCGCCCGAAACCTGCGAGAACATGTCGAAGTTGAGCTTCTGGTGCGCGGCATCGTCAAATATGGAGTCAAATCCCGCGACGCCCGAAACCGCCTGCGCAACATCGTCGACAGGTACGTCGCCAGTCTGGACGAATATGGCGCTCGGGGACACATCGCCAAATTCTTCCCGGTAATAGTCCGCCCCCATAACCATCTCGTGATACGTCAACCAGAACTCGTAAAAGCCCAGGATGGGAACTTCATGCTTGGTGCCATCGCCGCCGTCGACGGTAATGATGTCGCCGACCTTTGCTCCGAAGTGCTCGGCGTACGCATGCGAAACCCATGCACCCTTTGCCGATAAATCGAACGGCCCATCCGATATCGGGTTCACGTGATACCTTTGCGCGAAAGCGTCCTCGTCGAACGGCACGATGATGCGCATCGCGCCGCTTTTATCGTTAGGCTGCTCCATTAAATACGTCTTCATGAACACGCGCGCGGTCGAAGCGCCTGCCTCCTGCAAAGCTGACTCGACGTTATCTGCCGCATCCTCGGACCCGTTTTCCACATACGCGATGGCGTTGAACCCATACACGTTGCTATAGTGCTTGTCGTAGCTCTTGAGCACGTCGTTGTTGAGCGTGATGGCCGTCACGATGAGTGCGGTGCAACCCGCCACGCCCACGATTGTGGAAAGGACGCGCCGCCTATCGTTCATACAGTTGTTCACGATGGTCTGCAAGAGCAGGGGCATCCTATCCCAAAGGGCCCACTTCTCGTAGAAACGCTCCTTGCCTGCAGGAGGCTTCGCACCGCGCAGCAGCTCCACGGCATGCTGCTTAAGAATGCTGCGACACGCCAAATAGGTAGCGGCAAGCACGAGCCCAAGTTCGAGCAACGTCATGGCGAGGAACAAGGGGAAACCGAAGAACGCGGGATAGGTGCCGAAGGCGAACATGCTTCCAAGCGTGCCGCCGATAATACCCTCTACCAGGGTATACCCAACAGCAGTACCAATGATGGCGCCTGCGAAAACGGCTATGCCCGAATACAGCAGGAAGCTCTTCGTTATCTCGCCCTTGCGGAAGCCGAGCGCCTTCTTGGTGCCGATCTGCGTCACCTGCTCGTTGACGATGCGGCTCACGGCAAAGTATGTCACAAGGAGACCGACGATGATGAACAGCGCCGCCATCGAGATGCTCAGCCGGTGCGTAACCGAGCTGAACGTGTCGACTTCCTCAACACCTGCGTTGTACGCACGGGGCAGGACGCTCCAATCGTATTTTTTCAGCGCAGCAACTTTCTCCTTGGCTGCGTCAAGCTTGGGCTCGTTTTCCTCGACTTGGGCCTGGGCCTCCGTCACCTGCTGCTTTGCCTTTTCGAGCTCCGCTTCTCCATCAGCGAGCTTCTGCTCGCCTTCGGCTTTCTTGGCCTCGAGCTCCTGTTGCCCGGCGTTGTAGCGCTCCCAGCCCGCGTTCAGTTCGGCTGTTTTTTGGTCTAGCTCGTTCTGTCCCGCTGCCACTTCGCTCTCGTACTGGGCGATTTTCTGACGCGCCTGGGCAACAGTCATCGATTCGCCTTCGACTTCAACGACCATGTCTTCGACACCGGCAATGAGCGCGTTGATTATATCGGTGGCGGAATCGTAGGTAGCATGGTTGATTTCTATTGCCGATGTGGTCGTGTACTGGTTGAACTGCTGTAAAAACGAGGTTATTTGGGCACCGTACTCGTCGAGCAGGGCATCGTATTCCGCTTGGGTAATCTTGCCTGCGGCAAGGTCGGAGTCGAGCTGGGATTTGTAGCTCTGCATATCTTGATTGAGATTCTGGGCTTCGCGAATCAAGTCATCGAGCTGCGCGAGCATCGAGCGACCCTGCTCGAGCTTTGCCTTCCCCTCCTCAAGCTTAGCCTCACCTTCCGCCTTGAGCGCTTCGCCCTGCATGAGCTGGTCGTAGGCGCTGGAAAGCTCAGCTTCGCCGGTCGCAATCGCGTCGTCGAGCTCCTTGCGGCCCTGCTCGAGCTGGGTCTCGCCATCGCTTATCTGCTGTTCGCCATCGGCGATCTTTTGCTTCGTATCGTTCAGGAGCTTTTCGGCCTCGTCAACCTTCGACTGCGCGTTATCGTGCAATTCATCGTAGCGTTTAACAGCCAGCTGCTTGCCGAGCTCCGATACGCGCTCTTCGATCTGATCTGATATTTGATCGTATTCCGTCGAGAACGTCGGAAGGCCGGCGAGCTCCTCGCACTGCACGTTCACCACAGGATACCCCTGCCTGAACGCCGCCGCGTCGAACGCCTCATCGGGCACCCAGGCCAGCGCATCGACCGAGCCGGACGGAGCGTTAGAGAAACCGTAGGTATCTTTTGACTTGGCGGCGTAATCAGCGCTGTTGATGAGGGCCGTTACCTTGTACGTATCGCTCGACAAATACTGCATGCCATCCGATGTGTCAGGCCGCTCTTCTGCGGGCGCCTCCGCGCTCTCCGCGTCGCCTGCACCTTCTGTGTCCTCCGCGCCCTCTGTGCCTTCTGCGTCCTCCGCACCCTTCATATTCTCGATATCCGCCGCAGTGGGTAGGTCGTCGTCGTCTTCGGCATCATGGGTAAACGTTATGACGTCACCCACGCTCACGCCCAGCTGCGCGGCCGATTCGACGTGGAACGCCATCTCGTCGGCCTTTTGGGGCAGCTCTCCTTCCACGACGAGGGGCACGTCGATGTCCTGCCCGAGTGACTGCACTTTCACCACATGGCTATTACCATCGCGCCACGTCACTTGGTACGACTGACGCTCAGGCTCGATTCGAGTCACACCCTCGATTTCCGAGAGCTCATCCAGGTTCTCATCGGTAAGCCCGTACGGAAATTGAACTTGAATATTGTGGAACTGCCCTTCTCTGAACATGTTGTCGGCCGCGTTCTGCAAAGCGGGGCCCGACCAGCTGATCCCCAAAAAGACGCCTATGCCAAGGGCGACGAACATGAGGATGCTGAAGAACGACACGATCGTGTTCTTGATGTTGGCGAATAGCTCTTTGACCTGCGTTGGCTTCATGGGGCTACCACACCAGATCCGTCGCGTGAGCCGGATGGCGGTTGATGGTCACCTCGTGCATGCGGCCATCGCGCATGCGCACGACGCGGTCGGCCATGCGGGTGATTTCCTCATTGTGCGTCACCATCACCATCGTGGTGCCGCTGTGCACGACTTCTTCCATCACCTGGAGCACCTCGATGGACGTGGCGTAGTCGAGCGCAGCCGTGGGCTCGTCGGCAAGGATGATCTTGGGGTTCTTCACGAGCGCGCGGGCGATGGAAACGCGCTGCTGTTGGCCGCCCGACATCTGGCTCGGGTAGTTCTTCTTGCGGTCGGAAAGCCCCACGATGTCGAGCGCCTCGTCGGAGT
>CAMPAJ010000216.1 GCA_946631805.1 uncultured Eggerthellaceae bacterium | reverse complement strand
CGTCCCTCAGCCATCGATCTTCCCTCTAGTCCCAAGTCCGCGGCTGAGTGGCGACAACCCATACGAATGCGGGCATGCAGATGAGAGAGGCGACGATTCCCACGGGAAACTGGAAAGTGAGCCCCGCATTGTACAGGACGATATTCAAAAGCCCGGCGATGCTGCGGCACGCCGTGACCAGCACGGCGCCTATGAGCACGTTTCCCACCAGCTGCTTGCGGAATTCCGCACCGAAGTAAGCGCGGGAGACGAAGGGGACAACGAGCGACGCCATGCCAACCATACCGGAATGGGCCATCGCGGCAATCACCATGACCGTGGCCACGATAATCGCAAAGTAGCGCAAGCGGGTCCCGTTTATGCCGAGACCATGCGTCTCCTCGTCGTCGAAGCTCAGCGCGTTCAAGCGAAACCGGAACGCGTAAACCGGAACGAACGTGACCAGAAACGCGACGGCGAGAAACGCAAAGGCCGCCGGCGTCGTGTTCACGCTGAGCACCTCGTTGAGCTCGGTGTAGGTAAGCCAAAGCTCCTCATCGAAGACCTCGTACGAAACGTAGAGGATCACCTGAGAAAACAGGAGGGACACGATCGAGCCCACGAGGAGCATGTCGACGACGTTGAACCGCCGAGGGCCGTTCAGCAGATATGCCGCGCCAAGCACGATTGCAAGCGCGAGAATAGCACCGCCGTAAGCGAACAGGTAATGCTGAACGGTCAGGCTCGGGGATGCTGCGGCCATGCCGTACACGAGCACGAACACGAGAAGTCCGAAGTTGATTCCGCTCGTTACGCCGAGCATCGTCGGGGCTGCGACGGGATTCCTGAACACAGCTTGGTAGATAGCGCCGGACACCGTGAGTATCGCTCCGCACAGGGCCGATACGAAAATGATGCCGATGCGCGCCATGACCTGAAAATAGTTCTGCTCGAGCTGCACGAGGTCGACCGTCGTGTAGAACGTACCGTGGACTACGCTGTCGAACGTCGTCTGCGCCCAAACCTGTATGGCATGAAACGCCACATCCAACCCGTAAAGCCTATACGTGCTCGAACCGATGCACAGCGATGAGATGCAGACAGCCGCGAAAACGCAGGCGAGGACGACGGTCTTTCTCCTGATGTCATTCAGCACCCGACGCCACCTTCCTCTGCTGCACGATGGAGAAGACGAAAACGACGCCGCCGATGAGGGAGGTGAACACGCCTATGCCACCCGACACGGACGAAAACGAGCTATAGACGTAGTTGACGACGAGCAGAAACGACGCCCCCGCCAAGGCGGATGCGGGCAGCAGGTAGCGGAAATTCGGGCCGATGAACCTGCGGACGATTTGCGGCACGGCAAAGCCCACGAAGCCGATCGACCCGACGAAAGCAACTATGACGGCTGTGATGACGGTGCTCAAGGCGATAACCACTATGCGCACCGCATCAACGCGCAGGCCCAGCGCCCGAGCGTCATCGCCGCTCAATGCGATGGCGTTCATGCGCCCCGATAAGAGCATGAGCACGACGAGCCCCACGACGATCGGAACGCCCATGAACAGCAAGTCGTAAGTGCGGCCGATGCTGGAAAGATCGCCGATCTGGGCGGTTGCCAGCCCCTGCACTGCCTGCTGCCCTCTTGTCGTCTCGAGGTAGAGCCTGAAAAGGACTATGAACGCATTCGCCAGCGAAGCGAAGACCTGCCCGGCGATGATGAGCACCGCGTTGTTGAGCTTACCGTGCCCAGCGATTTTGGAGATGAGCACGGTAAGGGCAACAACGGCGAAAGCGCCGGCCATGGAGTAGAATGCGCCTTCGGCAATGTTCAGGTAAACGGTCAGCGAGTTGGCCTGAACATCCGTTGCGAGGGCGTTGACCTGTTCCTGGGTGATCGCGACCCGCGAGGCGATTTCGGCCGCCTCCCCCTGGTGGAGGATGTAGAAGAGGGCCGACCCGAGCGCCGCCCCGCTCATGACGCCCAAGCTCGACGGGGTTGCGAGCTGGTTGCGAAACGTGACCTGATAAGAGGCGCCGATGGCGGCCAATCCAGCCCCCGTCAACGCGACGAGAGCGGAAATGACGATGTCGCTGTATTCCAGCCCAGACGCCGCCTGCCCGGAAAGCTGTTCAGCAAGTATCTGGAAATTCGACTTCAGGACCTCGCCGAACGTCTGAGTATTGGGGTTGAAGAGTGCAGATAGAAGACGGTCGGGAAGGACGATGGAAGCCACGTAGACGACCACGAGCGCAATCACCAAGAGGAAGATCACCCGGAGCCGGGGGTCCATCGAATAACGACGCCTATCGGGCGAGGCGTCGGACATCATGCGCTTCAGCTCGGCGTCATCGATAACCGTATCGCGGCGGCTCGAAGCAGGCGAAAGCAAGCCCCCGTCATCGAGGAAGGATTCCACGAGCGAAGGCGCCTCCTGGAGCGACTGCTGCTGGGAGGCGAGCGCCTCTTGGTTTGAGTAGTCGCGTATCTCTTGCGTATCGAAAAGCGAGCGACGCTTCACAGCCAGAACAAACCCCCTCGGGAAGACCCCGGAAACCCGTCATCCCCTAGCCAAACGCGTAAAGCTTCAGGCAATAGATTTCTTACGATACACAGCGGATCCGATGCAGCTTTGCCGCCAACGGCCCCCAACGCGAAGGCGGTCGTTGGCGGCGAAATAGCGGATGCTGTAGCGAAGCGGGGCGATGCGCCAAGGCACCGCCCCATCAAAGTCCGCAACGATAAACCGGCTAGCTTCTGGTTACTTGACCTTTACCTTTACAGTTACGGTAGTCGTCTTGGATTTGTACTTGCTGTTGCCCAAGGCGATGACGTTAACCTTGACCTTGTAGGTGTTGCCCTTCTTCAGGCCCTTCTTGACGGTGATCTTGCCTGCCGTGGAAACGGTAATCTTCTTGTTCCCCGACTTCTTGATGAAGATGACCTTACCCTGGGCCTTGCTAATCTTGAAGGCCTTTGCCTTGGTGATCTTTGTCGCCTTCTTCGCCTTGGCCGTCACGGTTTTACCCGACGCCTTCATCGGGTTGTTCTTCACGGTGGAAGCATTGGCCTTTTGCTGGGCCTTCTTCTCGTTCTCCTGTGCCTTGGCGGTTGCCTGCTGGGCCTTCTTCTCGTTCTCCTGCGCCTTGGCAGCTTCCTCCTTGGCCTTGGCGGCCTCTTGATCGGCTGCGTCCTTTGCCGCGGATGCCGCTGCAGCGGCGTCTTCCGCGTCCTTGATCTTGGTGGCAGTGACGACGGCGGCCTCAGCAGCCTTCAAGGCAGCTAGGTCGTCATCGCGCACGTAGACCTTCTGGTTATCCGTGAGCGCATTGTAGGCGCTGCGGGCTTCGGCGACTGCTGCGTCGTTGGCAGTCACGGCCTCGGGATTGAGGGCCTGGATCTTCGCGAGCACCGCATCGACGGCCGCCTTGTCGGCAGCGACCGCGTCGGTGTCGGGAAGGACAACGTGCTCGGTCGTCTTCAGCTTGGGATACGTGGTGTCGATGAGCTCTTTGTTGTTAGCGTAGTACTGCAAGCCGGCATTGATGGCATTCTGGATGATGTCGTCGCTGTAGCCAGCCAAGTCACCGGTCACGCCGGCGGGGAGGGTCATGTTCTCGATGTTGTAGTTGAGAACGTTGGAAAGGGTGTCCACATCGGACTTCACATGATAGAACTGGGTGTAGTAATAGGCCATCGCATACACGGGGTTAATGGCCTCGGGATACACGAAGCCGAGCAGGGCGGCCATGCGCTCAAGACCATCGGTGCCCAGCGCCGGGAAGCCCGGAACGCCGCGGTTGGCAGATGCCGCGAAATTGACGAACATCGGCGGGATGTCCGCATCGGCGATGCCTGCAGCCTCGAAGACCTGCTTGAGGCTGGCTTTGTTGCCGGACTTGACCAGGTAGGCGATGATCG
>CAMPAJ010000215.1 GCA_946631805.1 uncultured Eggerthellaceae bacterium | reverse complement strand
TCGCGTTCCCCGTGATGAGCATCCTCATGGGCTGCTCGATGGTGGCGGGCATCGGCGGTAACGCCCTGGCCGCCATCGAGCTCGGCAAGGGCAACCGCGAGCGCGTCGAGAAGATCATGGGCAACGCCGCATCGCTGCTCGTCATCATGGGCGTGCTCGCCGCAGCAGTCGGGACGTTCCTCATCGACCCCTTGCTCGTGCTGCTCGGCGCGGGCGGCGAACTGTGGGATCCGACCAAAATCTTCCTGCAAATCGTGCTCATCGGGTTCGTGTTCCAGTCCCTCGGCATGGGCATGAACAACTTCCTGCGCACGGCCGGCCGCCCCAACCTCTCGCTGGCGACGAGCGTGCTGGGTACGATTGCCTGCCTCATCCTCAACGCTCTGCTCGTCCTGGTCATGGGCCTGGGTATCGCAGGTAGCGCGCTAGCAACGGTCATCGGGCAGGGCATCGGCATGATTCCCGTCATCATTTTCTTCGCCGCGTTCAAGGGCGCACCGTTCAAGCTGCGCGCGAGTGCGCTCGTGCTCGAGGCGGGTCTTTCGGGAAAGATCCTGTCGCTCGGCCTGGCCTCGTTCATCATGCAGTGCGGCACGGCCGTGGTCACGCTCGTGCTCAACCATGTGATCAACCAATATGCCGCTACCGATCCGATCGGCGTGACGAACGCGTTCGCGGCGATCTCGATCATTTGGAAAGTCCTGGGCCTCGCCTACACGATGGTCATCGGCATCACGTCGGGCGCACAGCCTATTCTGGGCTATAACATCGGCGCGCAGAAATGGGGCCGCGTCCTCTCGACGCTCAAGTGGTCGTGCATCGCGTCGGCGGCGCTCGCGGCGTTCTGCTGGCTGTTCTTCGAAATCGTGCCGCAAGCCGTGCTCGCCCCGTTCAGCGTTGGGGAAGACCTCATGGACTTCGCCTGCATGGCCATGCGCATCATGGCTATCTGGCTGCCGTTTGTGGGCTACCAGATGATGGGCTCGAGCTACTTCCAGTCAAGTGGCCAGCCGCTCAAGGCGACCATCCTGGAGCTGACGCGCCAGATCCTGTTCCTCATCCCGCTGTACCTGTTCTTCCCGCCCGTCGCCATGTCGCTGCTCGGCGTGAGCGGCCTTACGGGCGTGCTTTTGTGCGTGCCGATTTCCGACGTGCTCGCGTTCGTGACCACGACGTATTTCGTGGTGGTCGAGGTCATTCGCCTGCGCAAGCTGCGCGACGGGAAATAGGTGACCAAAGGGGAGAGTCCCTTTCGGTCGGTTCCAAGGGCTCCGTTCCGGGGCGCCGGAGCGGCAGATTCAAAACCCGACTGACGAAAAGGGGAGTCTTCCCTTTGCTATATAAGGGTCGTTTTAATGTTTTCGGCCCTATTTTTAAAGACGCCACGGCGTTTTCCCTCGTTTGCTGAAAATAGGTCCGAAAAACTTTCAGCTAGTACTTGTTGTGCACCGCCTCGGCGAAGCCGCGCAGGCCCTCGATGGAAAGCGTCGAGCCGTCGTCGAGCACGACCGTGCCGGTAAAGCGCCCGAACACCTGATGCTGGTCGCTTTTCACGACCTTGAAGTCCATGAAGTCGCATCGGTCTATCTGGGGCTCGAAGTTAAGGTCGAGCCGGCCTTCGTCGTCGGTGAAATGCCAGGGGCTCATCAGGTCGAAGCGCTCGCCGATGGGCCGCTCGCCAATTCGGCGGGTCGAGGTGGACGAATCGGCAGCCAGCGGGATTCCGAAATCGACGCGGCCGAGCTTGTGGGCCACTCCGTCGACGAACAGCATGTTCTCGGAAGCGGCGGACGTGTCGCCGAACCCGTAGCCCAGGTTGAAGCCGATCAAGTGCCCATCCTGGCGTCCTTGGGCAGCCGACCAGTACCACGTGTTGTCGTGCGTCCAGACGCCGCGCCCCCAGTCGAGCAAGCCAAGCGAGGCCTTCTCGAGGAAATCGTGGCGCACATCTCCAAGGGAGAACGTGCCGATCGCGCGCATGCCGATGATTTTCTGGTTGTAGAAAAACGCGGTGGGGTCTTCGGCCCAGGGCGTGGCGATGACCATCGAGTCGCACGGCTCGTTGTCGAGGACGATTTCGGCGTCGAGCGCATGGCCATCCTTGAAGTCCTCGAACGTCACCTTGAGGTGCCTCATCCCGTTCGAGGCCTCAAACGACATACTCGCGCGCTTGTCGCGGTAGGTCGTGGCGCCCATGCTGGAGGAGGCGGGCAGCCCGAGCCGCCCGAGGGGAAGGATGTCCATCGTGCTCTGCGTTGTGAACGTGCCGTCTGCAAAGTCGATCAGCGACGCCGACACGAGCGCGGCGTAGCCCATGTCGCCGATGGTCAGGGCCAGTGCGAAGTCCTCATCGTTTACCAGGTAGTAGTCCCATTCCTTTATGCGCAGGGGAGATGCCTTGACCTTCTTGCGGTTGTACGTGAGCAGCTGCGAGGTCGCATAGCCGAGTGCGGTCAGGCGTCCCGAATCGTCCAGGAGCGGGCCGGTCTTGGTGATGCGTACCTGGGCGTTGTCGGGTTCGGATGCGGGGCTGCCGTTCGATGCAAACGCGCCGGCGCCTGCATCGGCGGCGCCTGCAGCAGTGATGCCCGGCTGCGCGTTTTCATCTTCCAGCGAGCCCATGACGCGACGCAGCACTTTCTGAAAACGCGAGTAATGCCACACTTCGGGGACGGGGTAGGCGGGGTTGCCTTCCTCTTCGGCGCCGGCGGCTAGCGCGGCGACGTCGTCTTCCTGGATTTCGGGGATGACGGTCGGGATGCCGATGGAAGCCGACAGCTCGCGGATGCGCGCGATGAAGCCGGTGGCGAGCTCGTGGTCGCTTTGGCCGCCGAGGCCGATGGCGTGGGCGAGCTCCGCGAGCCGGCGCTCGGCGGCGGGCCCGTACTCCTCGAGCACGACGGGCAGCAGGACGGCGTTTGCCAGGCCGTGCTGCACGTGGTAGCGGCCGCCGATGCCATGGGCGAGCGCGTGGACGTAGCCGACGTACGCGTTGCTGAACGCGATGCCGGCCCAGTACGATGCCGAGAGCATGGCCTCGCGGTGGGCCAGGTTTTTCCCATCGTCATAGGACGGCTTCAGGTGCTCGAATATCGCAACCACGGCGTCGCGCGCGTACGAACGCGCCTTGGGGGAGGCGAAGCGGTTGATGTAGGCTTCCACGGCATGCGTGAGCGCGTCCATGCCCGTGTAGGCCGTCAGGTCGGCGGGCAGGCTCAGCAGCAACGTGGGGTCGAGCAGGGCGATGTTCGGGATGAGCATAAGGTCGCTCACGGCGTGTTTGCGCTGGTCGTCGGGATCGGTCACGACGGCGGCGGCCGTTGCCTCGGAGCCGGTTCCAGCCGTTGTGGGGACGGCGATGAGCAGGGGAGTCTCGGTGCGGACCTTCATCGTTCCCACGAGGTCGCGCGGGGATTTCTTGGGGCAGGCGACAAGGGCGCCGGCGATCTTCGCGCAATCCATGACCGACCCGCCGCCGATGGCGATGATGGCGTCGCAGCCGCGCGAACGGTAGAACGACGCGGCTTTCTCGACGCATTCGAAATCCGGGTCGGGCGTGACGTCCGAGAACACGGCGGTGGCGATGCCGCGCGACATCAAGTCGTTGAGCAGCTGTGCGAGCGAGCCGCGCTTCACGAAACCGGGGGTCGTGACGATCATGGCGCGGTGCACGTCGTGCTCCTTCAGGAGCTCGTCGAGCGTGAGCAGGCAGCCGACGCCCTCGATGAGCTCGGGCTGCATTTGGAGTTGGACGTGTTGGACCTGGGATAGCGCGAACTGCCGTGCCCGCATGAGTGTTTCGTTCACGATTGCCTCCTGCTCGTTGCGCCGTCTTGGCGCCGTGTGTCTTTTCTAAGGCGAATCACTGCCGAGTGAGTAGCAGGACGTTCCTGGCACTCATTTTCT
>CAMPAJ010000214.1 GCA_946631805.1 uncultured Eggerthellaceae bacterium | reverse complement strand
CTGTGGCACTTTCCGTCGGGTCGCCCCGCCCAGCCGTTAGCTGGCATCTTGCCCTGTGGAGCCCGGACTTTCCTCGCACGCGCAAGGCGTACGCGACCGTCTGACCCACTCAAGTGTGCTATTGTAGCAAATCATTCGACGAAAGGGGCCTTGCCGTGACAACCTGCGCGTTAGTTGCAACATGCGACTTCAACGCCGAGCATTTCAAGACGCTCGACGCTTTGGGGACGTTCGATTACGTTATAGCGGCGGACGCTGGTTACGCGCATTTGCAGGGAATCGACCGTGTGCCCAATGCCGTGGTGGGGGACTTCGACTCGCTTGGGTACGTTCCCGATTTCCCCGATGTCGAGGTGCACCCGACGCACAAAGACGAGTCGGACTTCGAGCTCGCGCTTAACCGGCTCGTTGCGCAACAGGCCGATGTGGTGCTCGTGTACGGGGCGATTGGAGGTCGGCTCGACCACACGATGGCCAACCTTCAAACAGCGGCGGGCTTCGCAGAGCAGGGCATGGATATCACCTTTGTTGCCATGGATTGCTGCATCAAGATACTAGCGGGACCTGGCCGTTACGAGCTGCCGTGCAAAGGCGAAGGGACGGTTTCGGTTTTTTCGGCATCGGACCATTCGTACGGCGTAACCGAAGCTGGGATGGAGTATACGCTCGACAATGCCGAGCTGACGAACCGCACGACGCGGGGCCTTTCCAATGAACTCATTGGAAAGCAGGCGGTCGTGAGCGTTAGCGAAGGAACCTTGTATATTTTCCATCCAATTGAGTATGCGCGCGTATAAAGCGATAGCACGCTATAATTGAGCGCTAAAGGACTTGCGGGGTTGCCACGGAAGTGCAGTCGTGGCAGGCCTGCGCCGCACCACGGGTGCGCGTTATGGAAGGAATGCTAGTGGAAGCACACTGTTACACGTCAGACGAGGTTCGATCATCCCTTTTGCTGTATGCCGTAACCGACCGGGCATGGCTTGAAGGGAGGGATCTGGCAGACTGCGTGGAACAGGCCATAGCAGGCGGAGTGACGTTCGTGCAGCTTCGCGAGAAGAACGCGCCGCGCGTCGAAGTTGCGGCTCTTGCGCGAAACCTACTTGCCGTATGCCGTGAAGCGGGCGTTCCGTTCGTCGTGAACGACGAGGTCGAAATTGCGCTTGAAGTGGGAGCCGATGGCGTGCACGTCGGGCAGGACGACATGCCGTGCGCGGACGTGCGCGCGATGATGGGCCCGGATGCCATCGTGGGCGTATCGGTTCAAACGGTCGAGCAGGCGCTGGCAGCCCAGGCGGACGGTGCGAGCTACTTGTGCGTAGGGGCGCTTTTCCCCACGCCGATGAAGCCGTTTGCGGCTGATGTGACGTTCGAGGAGTTCAAGGCCATTTGCAATGCGGTGGAGATACCCGTCGTGGGGCTTGGCGGCCTGAATGCGGAAAGGATTCCCCAGCTTTCGGGGATGAATGCTGCTGGCGCAGCGCTTATCTCGGCTATTTTCTCCGCAGATGATTGCGAATGGGCCGCGCATGAGTTGCGTGCCATATGCGAGGAAACGTTCAAGTAGGCTCAAGAGCCAGCCATCGTATCCAAAACTCTTACTGTTAGGAGATGAGCCGATGAAGCTCGTCATCGCATCCGATATCCACGGGTCGGCAGCTTGGTGCCGCAAGGTCATGGACGTCGTGGAGCAAGAGGCTCCAGATAAGCTCGTACTGCTCGGCGACCTGCTGTATCACGGGCCGCGCAACCCCCTGCCCGACGAATACGATCCCAAGGCTGTGGCGAGCATGCTCAACGGCGCAAAAGAGCTCATCGTATCGGTGCGCGGCAACTGCGAGGCCGAGGTCGACCAGATGATGCTCGAGTTCCCGTGCATGGCCGACTTCGCCTGGATCGTCGACGGCGAGCAGCAGCTTTACCTGACGCATGGGCATCTGTGGGACCCGGATAACCTGCCGCCGCTTCAGAAGGGCGCGGCATTCGTGTATGGGCATTTTCACGTGAAGCGCAACGAAGTGGTCGATGGCGTAAAGCTGTTCAACCCGGGGAGCGCTGGGTTGCCCAAGGATGGAACGCACAGCGTGGGGCTTTACGAAGATGGCGAGTTCAGGTTTATCGAGCTGTAGGGGCTTGCGTAAACAGCTGCGCTGAATGGGTGCCAGAATGAGCGCCAAGAACGTCCCGGTAATTACTGCTCATGCAGGCCTCTTGCTCGTCCGCCCTGTTCGTGAGGGCGATGGGGCCGTTCGCTTGGCTTCGCCTAGCAGATGTGAATTACAGGAACAGTGGCTGCAGAATCGCTCACGACCCCATCGCCCTCATGAACAGGGCTACTGGGGATTGGGCTGTTACCGTTTGTCTGTGACGGCGCTGGGTGTTATCTGCAATCATTTACCATACGAGCGTTTGAATCGAATGCGCGGGTGCTTCGAAGCGGGCGATGCGGGAGCGCGTCTTCTCGTCGCTCCATGTGAAGTCGAACGCTTTGTTCTGCTCGCTTCGGTTGAGCACGATGACGACGCGGCTTCCGTCGGGGTTTACGGCGCCACAGGCCTCTAGATCGGGCGAGAACGACGATACGAGCATTGCACGTGCTCCAGGTGCGATGTGGCGGCTAAAGTGGCCCAGGTAGTAGAACGGCAGTCGGATGCGCATGTCGTCGTTGTCAGCGTCGTACATGATGGGCGCATCGCAGTAGTTGCCCACGTGGTTGGGGCCGCCTTGCGCGTCGAGCAAGATGTTCCAGTCGATGAACCCATTTGCGCCGGCGTTCATATCGCCGATGAGCTCGTGGGCGTAGTGCTCGGCATGGGGGAGTTCCCAATACGGGTCGCCCGCGGAGTAGAAATCGCATCCTTCGGTGAAGATGATCTCGCAAGCGTTCCCGACGAGGTTGCGCGTTTCGCGCAGGGCCTCGAAATGGTCTCCTGAGTACCAATGGAACGCGATGCCGTCGACGAGCGTGGCTCGGGAGGGGTCGGCCATGATGGCGAGCGTGCGGTCGAGCATGCCCTCCTTGTTGTGGTCCCAGATGAAAACCTTCGTGTCGTCAAGGCCTTCGGCGACGAGCGCCGGCTTGAGGTGCTGCTCGAGGAATATTCCTTCCTGCTCCGCATCGAACAGGCATGATTCCCATGTTTGGCGCGCTTGGGGCTCGTTCTGAATCGTCAGGCGCTCGATGGGTACGCCCGCGCGGCGGTATTCCGCGATGGCCCGGGCTATCATACGCGCCCAAATGTCGTACGAGTTGGACCTCAGGCGTCCGCCGAACTTCATGGTTCGGTTCGTCTTGGCCCATGCCGGCGGGCTCCAGGGCGACGCGAGGAACTGCAGGTTGGGGTTAATCGCCTGCGCGGACTTTACCAGCGGCAACACGTAAGCCCAGTCGTCATCGATTGAAAAGCCAGCAAGCTCTTCGTCTCGCCGCGGCATGTAGGAGCGGGGCACGAGCGAAAAGTCGCAGCTTTGGATGGAGAGGCGGCAGAGCGAATAGCGGTTGCCCGTAGCGCCGAAGCACGCCTCGAGGAATTGCTGCTGAGTGCCCGGTGTCATACGGGCGAACGTGTAGCCGGCCGCTTCGGTAAGCGCAGCGCCAAACCCGATGATGTTTTGATGGGTGATGCGGGGATACGCTTTTACGAGCTGCATTTCGGGAGCGGCAGCTGTGGGTCTTGCGGGCACCGTGCTTTGGGCGAACTGCTGGTCGCGTGTAGTCAGAAAACGTTTCATGCCGGGCCTCTCGTTGCGGGGTAGTGTCCCAATTGTAGCGTTGCTTATACATTATGGAGCACTCGTGGTGATTGACGCAATTTGAGTACCTTGCAAGGAATTACCACAAGTAACCCCTTGACTAAAGGGATGAACATGCGTAATATACTTTCTCGCGCTTGTGCATCGGGTTTGCTCGGTGCGCG
>CAMPAJ010000213.1 GCA_946631805.1 uncultured Eggerthellaceae bacterium | reverse complement strand
ATGGCCGATATCGTCGCCGTTCAGGAGGCGTTGCGCGGGACCCGCATCGATGACGTCGACGCGGATGCGTTCCGCGTTGCAAAACGCTTCGGGCTCTCGGATGCGCAAATCGCCTTCCTCACGAACTCGACCGAGGTCGTCGTACGCGCACGGCGCAAGGCGCTCGGCGTCGTCCCGGTGTTCAAGACGGTCGATACGTGCGCGGCCGAGTTTTCCAGCGAAACCGCGTACCATTACAAGACCTACGAGGTCGGCGCCTGCGGATTGCAGAACGAGTCGCAGAACGTATCCGCGACTCGTTCGGTGGGCGCTTCAAAACCCAAGGTGGTCATACTGGGCGCGGGGCCGAACCGCATCGGGCAGGGAATCGAGTTCGATTACTGCTGCGTGCATGCAAGCTATGCGCTGCGCGACGCCGGTTTCCAGACGATCATGGTCAACTGCAATCCCGAGACCGTCTCGACCGACTACGATACGTCCGACAAGCTCTATTTCGAACCGGTTACCTTCGAGGACGTCATGGACGTCCTCGATGCCGAGAGGCCGGTCGGTGTCATAGCCACGCTCGGCGGTCAAACCCCCCTCAAGCTGGCGCACGACCTGGAGGCGGCGGGCGTGCCGCTCATGGGGACGGCTTCCGATGCGATCGACCTTGCAGAAGATCGCGATCGATTCGCCGACTTGCTCGACGGCCTGGGCGTCTCGTATCCGCCCGCCGGCGATGCTTCGACCCTCGACGAGGCGGCCCGCGTTGCCCAGCGCATCGGGTTTCCGCTGCTGGTGCGACCGAGCTACGTCCTGGGCGGTCGCGGCATGGCAATCGTCTACGACACGCCGCACCTGAAGAAATTCATGGCCGAGGCGGCGAGGATTTCCCCCGACCATCCGGTTTACCTCGACAAGTTCTTGGAATCGGCGATCGAGGTGGACCTCGATTGCGTGTGCGATGGCGATGATGTGTACGTCGGCGGAATCCTCGAGCACATCGAGGAGGCGGGCATACATTCGGGGGACTCGGCATGCTGCATGCCGCCCTTCTCGTTGTCGGACGCCATAGTGAGCAAATTGCGCGAAATTGCCTGGCGGCTTGCCCACGCCATAGGCGTGCGGGGGCTCCTCAACA
Organism: uncultured Eggerthellaceae bacterium; assembly: GCA_946631805.1. Next base: position 2,844 of record CAMPAJ010000213.1, on the reverse strand, counting down.
TCCAATTCGCCATAAAAGACCAGGTGGTGTATGTTATCGAGGCGAACCCACGTGCGTCGAGGACTGTTCCGTTCGTCTCGAAGGCTTCGGGTGTTCCGCTGGCCAAAGTTGCCGCGCGCGTCATGGCGGGCGAGAGCTTGCGCGATATGGGGCTTCCGGCCGACGACCGCGAGTACGGCTACTGCGCTGTCAAGGAGGCGGTCATGCCGTTCGGGCGGTTCCCCGGGTCCGATGTCGTTTTGGGCCCCGAGATGAAATCGACGGGCGAGGTGATGGGCATAGCGCGCGCGTTCCCGGCGGCTTATGCCAAGACGCAGCTCGCCATCTCGTATGATTTCCCGCATTCGGGGGCGGTGTTCATCAGCGTGGCCGACCGCGACAAGCGCTCGATCGCCCCGATTGCGCGCGATTTCGAGCGCCTTGGTTTGCGCTTGGTGAGCACGGGCGGCACGGTCAAGGCCTTGACGGCGTCGGGGACATCCTGTACGAGAGTTAACAAGATTGCCGAAGGGCATCCCAACGTCGTCGACCTGATTGCCGCCGGGGAGATAAACTTGGTTATCAACACGCCGTTCGGGCACGATGCGCGCGGCGACGGATACGAGCTGCGTTTGGCCGCGGTGCGGCACGGGATCACGTATGCCACCACGATAGCGGCCGCTCAAGCGCTCGCGGCTGCTATGGAGGTGTCGCGCGACGGTGGTTTGGACGTCGTGGCGCTGCAGGATCTGAGCGATGGAACCCTGGTGGACGAAGCCTCTGTTTGTTAAGCAAGGTTGGCGAAAGGCGGGTTTGCGTTTCGCCATGCAAAAGGAGAGTTGAATCTATGTGCGGAATTGTTGGATATACGGGAACGAAAGCTGCGGCGCCGGTTTTGCTGGATGGTTTGGCCAAGCTCGAGTACCGCGGCTACGACTCGGCCGGCATCGCTGTTCTGGAGGGAGACGCGCTGCAGGTGGTGCGCAGGCGCGGCAAGGTTTCGGAGCTCGCGCACACGGCGGGTCATTTCGACCTGGTCGGCACGTGCGGTATCGGGCACACCCGCTGGGCCACGCACGGGCGGCCTTCCGAGGCCAATGCGCATCCGCATTGCTCGTGCGATGGCCAGATCGCCGTCGTGCACAACGGCATCATCGAGAATTTCGCCGACCTGCGCGAGGAGCTGGCGGCGCGCGGGCACGTGTTTCGCAGTGAGACCGATACCGAGGTCGTGGCGCATCTGATTGAAGAAGCGTATGAAAAGGTCGGCGCCGCAGAGGGCGGTCTGCTCGAGGCGGTGCGCGTGGCGAGTGTGCGCCTGGTGGGATCGTACGGCCTGGCCGTGACGAGCGCGCGCGAGCCAGGCTGCATCGTCGTCACGAGGCGGGACATGCCCATCATCGTGGGGGCTGCGCAAGATGGTGCCTACGTCGCATCCGATGCCATCGCCGTCATCGGCGCCACGCGCGATGTTGTGTTCTTGGAGGATCGGCAGTTCGCACGGCTTTCGGCCGAAGGCATCGAGTACTTCGACGACCATGGAACGGCTATTTCACCTGATGTGACGCATATATCGTGGGATATGGGCGTGGCCGAAAAAGGCGGCTACCCCGATTTCATGTTGAAGGAGATTCACGAGCAGCCACGCGTGATCCGCGATACGCTGGCGGGACGCCTGGTGGGCGGCCATCTGGAGATAGACGAGCTCGACATGACGTCGGAGGAGCTCAACCTCGTGGACCGCGTGTACGTCATCGCGTGCGGCACGAGCTACCACGCCGGCCTCATAGCCAAGGAAATGATCGAGAGCTGGGCACGCATCCCCACCGAGGTCGAGGTGGCAAGCGAATTTCGCTACCGCAATCCCATCATCACGCCGACGACGCTCGTCGTCGCCGTATCGCAATCGGGCGAGACGGCCGACACGTTGGCGGCCATTCGCGATGCGCGCATCAAGGGCGCGCGCGTATTCGGCATCACCAACGTGCTGGGCTCGCCGGTCGCGCGCGAATCCGACGGCGTCATCTACACGAAGGCCAACAAGGAGATCGCGGTCGCTTCGACCAAGTCGTTCTTGGGACAGGTGGTCAGCCTCACGCTCCTGGCGCTTCTGCTCGCGCAATCGAAGGGCAAGATGCGCATGAACCAGATTCGCCTGCTGTTCCGCGAACTCGCCGACACGGCAGAGCAAGTCGAGCACATCCTGGCGGATACCGCCGCCATCGAGGAGGCAGCGCGGGCATGCGTCGATGCTGCGAGCGCGTTGTTCGTCGGGCGCGGCATGGGCGCGGCCGTCGCGCGCGAAGGGGCGCTCAAGCTCAAGGAGATCAGCTACCTGCATGCGGAGGCGTATCCGGCCGGCGAGATGAAGCACGGTCCCATCGCCCTCATCGACGAGGGGTTCCCCGTCATAGCCATCGCGACCGAAAGCCCCGTGTACGACAAGGTGGTGTCGAACCTGCAGGAGGCGAAAGCGCGCGGCGCCCTGGTCGTGGCAATCGCCACCGAAGGCGACGAGGCTATACGCGAGCATGCCGACCACGTCATCTACATCCCTAAGGTGCGCGATGCGCTTTCTGCCATCACGGCGAGCGTTCCTCTGCAGCTGCTCGCGCGCTCCATTGCCGTGATGAGGGGTTGCGACGTCGACCAGCCGCGCAACCTGGCGAAGTCGGTGACGGTCGAGTAGGTCGTGCTGCGGGGTCACTGTCCCGCCGCCCCGAGGCGAGGCGTTCGCTTGGCTTCGGCTTGCCGTCCCGCCGCCCCCGAGGGCGCGCCCTCGGGGCTGCTCGGCCTTGCTTGGGAGGGCGTGAACAGGGGACGGAGGAATGTTCACGCCCAGACGCTAAGGGCAAAGGTACCTTC
>CAMPAJ010000212.1 GCA_946631805.1 uncultured Eggerthellaceae bacterium | reverse complement strand
ATGTTGCCACGGCAGCACAGGCCACCCAGGTTGGTGTAGTTGAGGTCGCCTTCGATCTTGATGACATCGCCATCTTTCACGTAGGCGAGGACGCCGCAGTTGGCGTGGCAGAAGTAGCATGCGCTCTTCTTTACCTCTACACCGGGAGCATGGATGTCGACTTGCGCCATATACCTTCCCCTCTTCTCCTACTCGTACCGACAATCGGGCCAAATCCAGCCCGACCGCACCAAAATAAAAACATGCAGTAACGCATGCGTACAGGATGGCCGTCGGTGCGTCGACGGACCCGCGAAACGCGGTTCGCGTTTCCCCAAACCCCTAAAAAAGCCGCATTCACCTGCCAGCCCATGCACAGCTAAATGCGAACCGAATTGAGGTTTATCCCGAAGACTGTCCCTTTAGGCACAGTCGTATTGGATTATACAGACTTATTAGTAGATTTCCACCAAGATATTTGCTTGTGGAAAAAAAGCGTCATAGCTCTAGAGGCAACGGTAAAAAACAACGTAGTGCTGGCAAAACGGGTGACGCTCGCGGCAAGGAAATCCACCTGGCGAAACAAGCGTGCAAGATTTGCAACAGCTCGTCTTATGCGAAATGCAACTCCACGCTTACGTCGGGTTGATTTGCGCGTTCGTTCCAGCCATGCGCGCGCAACGTCCAGACCATATCTCGCGCGCCTTCCAGACACGCCTGCGATACCTCCTGGGAAACATCGCGCCCTTACCATCATGTTCAAACGACCCCGGGGTCAAGCGACGATCGGAAGGGAGGGCGTATGGAAACGCGGAAACCGCGCGTAGGCAGCCAAATCGCATGGACGGCACTCTCCGTCCTCGCCGTGTTGGCCCTTGGCCTCATGTTGTTCGGGTTCTGGGGGCCGACACCCGTACAAGATCCAGAAGGCCCTACCCTGCAAGACACCACCCGGGACGTCGCGCTCCAAAGCTTCTCCCGCCTGTCCTTCGACACGGCGGTTGCGGACACCTCCCACGTCGCCGAAGAAGGATATGCAGAAGAAAAGGCCCTGGCATCTGCGCAAACAAGCACCCAGCACCCCTGCGGCATCGACGGCTCGCTCAAAACGCCGAAGGGCGACGGCGAGCTCGCCGAGCGCCCGCACGCCGAGCTCGTGGACGACGTCTCGTTCTGGAATCTAGACCCGGGCGTGCGCTACGTTCTTACAACGTCGCTCCACAAGGCCGACGAAACCGGGGCGGATTGCGGTCCGCTGTTCGACGCCAACGGCAAGCAGGTGCAAGCAAAGACGATTTTCACCCCATCGAAGCCATCGGGCCGCGTCCAGGCCAAGATTCACCTGGATGCTTCGAGGCTCGCCGGAACGCGGCTTTTCGCGGTAGAGGAAATCTCGACCTACAAGAACCCTCATGTACTTGCTTTTTCGGGCAATCAGGGCGAGAACGCGAATCCGAATTGCGTAACCGTCACCGAGCCGACATGGCGGACGCACGCAGTCCCCAGCGAGAATGACCGGAACGGCGCCCAAGCGGCCGAAGCGCTCCGAGCAGCGGCGGAATCGTTCGACCCCGCTTCTTACGCCCGTGCGCTCGCTTCGGAGCTGCTCGCGTTCTGCACGCTCGCTCCCTTCGCCTGCATGGGACTGGGGTTCGCCTACCTATCGGTCAGGCGCATGCAGCACCCTACCGCTCGGTGCAGTTCTCGAAGCCCCACATGCGCACCTCGGGCTCGAGCATCACTCCATCGCGCTCGAATACAGCAGCCCGCACGTCTTCGATGACGCCGAGGACGTCTGCAGCCGTAGCGCCGCCGACGTTCACGACGAAGCCGGCATGCTTGCGGGACACTTCCGCCCCTCCAACCCGGTGCCCCTGCATGCCGGCATCCTGGATGAGCTTGCCGGCGAACAGGCCCGGGGGCCGCTTGAACGTGGAACCCGCCGACGGCTTGTCGAGCGGTTGCTTTTCCTGTCGGCGGTGCGCGAGGTCGTCCATGCGCGCCTGGATTGCCTCAACGTCGTCGGGCTGCAGCGCGAGCTCTACCGACAAGACGATGAGCCCCCGCTGCGCTACAGCGGAACTCCTGTATCCCCACTGCGCCTGCTCGCGCGTCAGATGCACCACAGTGCCGTCTAAATCGAGGCACGTGAGCCCCACGGCGACGTCTTTGAGCTCGCCCCCGTAGGCTCCGGCGTTCATGATCGCGGCGCCGCCGATCGTTCCGGGAATCCCCGCTGCGAACTCAAAACCCGCGAGCCCCGCATCTCGGGCCGCAGAAGCGATTTTCGCATTTGAAGCACCGGCGCTTGCCACGACGGAGCCGTCTTCGCCAACGCGCACGTCGGAGCAGTTGCCGGCAATTTGCACCACCACGCCGCGCAAACCCGCATCGGCGACGAGCAAGTTGCTCCCCCGCCCCATCACGAAAAGCTCGCGCCCGCTCGAGCGCACGAGGCCGACCACGGCCACGACCTGCTCGACCGTGCTTGGCGTGACGAGGCAGTCGGCCGGCCCGCCTACGCGAAACGTCGTGTGGGCGCTCATCGGCTCGTCCACGAACACGTTCTGGGCGCCTACTATTTCGGTAATCTGTTGAATAAGCTGTTCCATGCGGGTCATTGTACCCTAGAAACCGCCGATACACGCAATCAGCTCAGGCGTTAAGCACGCAGCACGCGCGCATCATCGGTGATAACGACAAACCGACACGCGGGATGGCGCATCGCCAGATCCGGCAAACCCCTTGACCCTACGAGGCAAGCGGTCGTCGCCAGCAAATCTGCCTCGAGCGCATGCGGCGCGACAACGGTTGCCGACACGACATCCGATTCGACGGGATAGCCCGTCGAGGCGTCGACGATATGCTGGTAACGCCTTCCGTCGATTTCGACGAAGCGTTCGTAGCTGCCGCTCGTCACCGCCGCTTCGTCCGTCAGCTCCAAGCACGTACGCCGAGCCGCAACGAGCAAATCCTCCATCCGGTAGGCGTCGGAATCGCCATCGATGCCGTACACGCAAATGGAGTTCGGCGTATCGAAGCACCTGAATAACACCGTGCACGACCCGGCGTCCTGGTCGTGCACGATTCTGTAGTCGTTCGAATAATCAGAAGAAGCCATAAACGATCGTCACGATTCCGAGGCGTGGGTCTGGGCGTCCGAGGCGTGGGTCTGGGCATCTGACGTGACGCCTGGAGGAAGCGCTGTTTTTGCGGGAACCGCATTGTGGCCGCGATCGAGCTCCTGCGCTTTCACGTAAATGCCGTTGAGCGAGGCCTGGGTTACCTTGTCGTAGCCGTCGCGGCCGGCATTGGCGTTCGCTACCATAAACAGCGCCTAGCCTTGCATGAACATGCCGGGGCCAATGGTGAACACGAAGCTCAAGATGACGATGACTGCAATCGAGATCACGGGGATGAGAACCTGGAACAAGCGGGTATCCTTGCTCTTCGGCCCGTCATCCTTAACAGCCGCGGTCGAAACCGCGCGCCTGGGCTTGTCGTCCCTGCGCGCAGCTGCCGCCTGGGCTTTCGTCATCTTCTTCTTTTTCTTGGCCATGAGCACTCCCAAATGTCGCTAGGGTTCGTCGACTCGTGATTATACGACACGAACCACCGCCCCACTCAAAATAGCACTCTGCACCTGGCTCCAACGGACGGCCCCCCTCTATTCAGTCTCGTACCTGGCTAAACCCAGGCGTCAACTTATGCTGCAGGCGGAACCCAGAGATACTGCTCGGGCTTCTCGGCGAGCTTCTTCGCGAGCTTCTTCGCGAGCTCCTCCACCGGGCCGAACTCCATGCACTTGGCCTGGCAATGGAACACGCAGGACGGGAGCTTGCCCTTCTCGACGCGCTCGGCGCACAGGTCGCACACGCGGGTGAACGCCGGGATGTTGTCGTACACGTACTTGTCGGTAGGGTTGCCATCGGCATCCTTGATGGGCCACGGGCCGTTCGTCATAACCTTGACGCCCCACTGCTCCAAGGGCAGCTCGTGCTCGGCCTGGCATGCGACCT
>CAMPAJ010000211.1 GCA_946631805.1 uncultured Eggerthellaceae bacterium | reverse complement strand
GACCAGGGCCAGCGCGCCTCGCAGGGGTCGCGCAGGCGCCGCCGCTCGCATCGCTCGTCGGGCGGTTCGCAGGAAAAGGCCGAATAGGCGCGTTTTGCAACGAGGATCGTCGCCGGGCGCGTGGCGCGCCCGGGCATCGAAAGGAACGACGGGATGAACATAGATTACGCAGCTCTCACGGATTTGTACCAGATCACGATGGCCCAAGGGTACTTCGACCACGGCATGGGCGAAACCCAGGCCTGCTTCCACATGTATTTCAGGAGCTACCCGTTCAAGGGCGGGTACGCCATAGCGTGCGGCATGGACCAGCTCGCCGAACTCGTCGAGACGTACCGCTTCAACGAGGAGGACATAGCCTACCTTGCCGCCCTGCCTGCTCCGGGCGGCGGCAAGCTGTTCCATGACGACTTCCTCAACTACCTTTCCGAGTTCAAGCTCAGCGTCGACATCGATGCGGTCGAGGAAGGCACGGCGGTGTTCCCCAACGAGCCGCTCGTGCGCGTGTGCGGTCCCATCCTGGAATGCCAGCTCATCGAGACGCCACTGCTCAACTGCGTGAACTTCGAAACGCTCGTCGCCACCAAGGCCGCGCGCGTGTGCCAGGCGGCCGAAGCGCCCGTCGCCGAGTTCGGCTTGCGCCGTGCGCAGGGCGCGGCAGGCGGCGTCTGGGCGTCGCGTGCCGCCGTCGTGGGCGGTTGCGCATCGACGTCCAACGTGCTAGCCGGGCGCATGTTCGACATCCCCGTTTCGGGCACGCACGCCCATTCGTGGGTCATGTCGTTCCCCGACGAGCTCACGGCGTTCAGGGCGTATGCGGAATCGTTCCCGAACAACTGCGTGCTCCTGGTCGATACCTACGACGTGGAGCAGGGCATCAAGAACGCCATAACGGTCGGGCTCGAGATGCGCGAGCGCGGCGAGCGCCTGACGGGCATCCGCATCGATTCGGGCGACTTGTGCTGGTTGGCCAAGATGGCGCGTCGCATGCTCGACGAGGCCGGCCTGACCGATTGCGGCATCGTGCTGTCAAACGACCTGGACGAGTACACGATCCGCTCCATCCGCCAAGACGGGGCCAAGGTCATGAGCTGGGGTGTCGGCACCAAACTGGCCTGCGCCTACGATCAGCCGACGCTCGGCGGCGTCTACAAGCTGTCGGCGACGCGCGAGGCCGGGGACCAGGCGTGGACCGACCACATCAAGATCAGCGAGTCCGTGCAGAAGCTCACGACTCCCGGTGTGCTCGACGTGAGGCGCTACTATTCCGAGGACGGCCGCATTGCCGGCGACATGGTCTACGACGTCAACGTAGCGGTGAACGAGTCCGAGGTCATCGTCGATCCCTACGATAGCCTGCGCCGCAAGAAGCTGGCGGGCAAGCGCTTCGAGACGCTGCTCAAGCCCTTGTCCCGCAACGGCCGCTGCGTGCTCGAGCCCGAGCAGCGCAGCGCCATGTGCGCGCGCGAGCGCACGCAGGCGAACCTGCAGACGCTCGATGAAACGCAGAAGCGCCTGCTCAACCCGCATACCTACCCCGTAGGACTCGAGAGGGGCCTCTTCGAGCGCCGCAAGGAGCTCGTGTCGAAGATGAAGGGGTTCGATTAGGCGTATCTTGCAGCTGATTTGAACGGCCTCCCAGATGGGGCCGTTCGCGTGGCATAGTGTTGCCGTCCCACCACCTCGGGCTCCCGGGGCTGCTAGGAGCTGGGCGGTAACGTTTTCCTGGTTTTCGAATGCTGCGGCCGTGCAGGGCCGGGGGAGTACTATACTCACAAATGTGTTGTGAGTGGAACATGCCTTGGCATGATGCAATACGAGCTCGCCGGACCGGGCGGGCGCGAGGGGGCACCAAGATGATTCGCATAATCACCGATTCGACGGCGTCAATACCCAAGGCCATAGCGCAAGAAAACGACATCGAGGTCGTGTCGATGTACATCAACCGCGACGGCGTGGAATACGAGGACGCCACGATGGACGTCGATGCGTTCTACGACGACATCTACGGCATGGTCGATAACATCCCCAAATCGAGCCAGCCTTCCCAGGCGGTGCTCGAGGAAGCGTTCGAGCGCGCCGCCGAGGTGGGCGACGATGCCGTGGGAATCTTCATGAGCTCTCTCATGTCGGGTACGGTCAACGGCGCCCTGCACGCCGCGCGAAGCGTCGCGGCGCGGCATGCGGATTTCAGGTTCAGGGTCATCGACTCGATGTCGAACAGCTTCGACGAGGCGTGGTCGGTGCTCGCCGCCGCTGCGGCACGCAAGGCGGGATGCACGCTTGACCAGTGCTGCGAGGCCGCCACGCGCTCCATCGCGGCATCGCGCTTCCTGTTCACGCCCGAGTCGCTACGATTCCTCAAGGCAGGCGGGCGCATCGGCAACGGCGCCGCGCTGCTGGGTACCATCATGAAGCTGTGCCCCATCTTCACCGTCACCGACGGGGTCACGACGACGTTCGCGAAGGTGCGCACGCACAAGCGGGCTGTCGCGGCCATCGTCGACAAGTTCAAGTCCGACATCGACGAATACGGGCTGCGCAGCGTCATCGTCCACTACATCGGTTCGCCCGACGAGGCGAAGCGCTGGGCGTGCGAGGTCATCGAGCCGCTCTGCGGGCGCAAGGTCGCCGTCGTGCCGGTGAGTCCCGTCATCGGGCTGCACGTGGGGCCGGCGATAGGGATCGCCTACGAATGTGATAAAGCGTTGCCAGGCCGACTTGCCAGCGTCAATCCTTCTGCGTTGGTGTATTCTTCGTAAGGTGAAAAGACAATTGACAACGCATGCGGTGCAACGAATGGCCGGGCTTCGCGTCCTCGGCTTTGCATGCGAACACTACAGAATCGAGTCCTTTAGTGACTGATATCAAATGCAATGTAATCATAGACTCGTGCTGCGACCTGCCACCCGATGTCGTGGACGTGCCCGGCGTCGAGATCCTGCGATTCCCGTATCTTCTTGACGACGAGCAGCGCATCGACGACATGTTCCAGAGCGTGAGCGCCCATGACTTCTACGAGCGCATGCGCAAGGGCGCTGACGTATCGACCGCCCAGATTCCCATGACAGCCATCACCGACGCGTTCGAGCGTGCGGTCGCGTCGGGCGTGCCCACGGTTTACCTGGGCTTCACGAGCGGCCTTTCCGGCACATTCGACACCGTGAGCATGCTGCGCGACGCCATCGTCGCCGAGCATCCCGAGGCCGAGTTGTACGTCGTCGACACGCGCCTGGCCTCGATTGCCGAAGGCCTGCTCGTGTACGAGGCGATTCGCCAGCGGGCGCGCGGGCTGACGGCTCGCGAGCTCGTGGACTGGGCCAACGAGGCGCGCTTCTACGTGAACGAGCAGTTCACGCTCGACGAACTCGAGTGGCTGCGAAAGGGCGGGCGCATTCCGGCATCGGTCGCGTTCGCGGGGTCCAAGCTCGACGTAAAGCCCATGATGGATATTTCGCTCGACGGCAAGCTCTCGCTTTCGGGCGTGGCGCGCGGCCGCAAGAAGGCCATCAAGCAGCTCGCCGACTACTACAAGCGCAACGCGCTCGAGTTGGGCGTCGGCAACAAGATCGTCATCGGCAGCGCCGACTGTCCCAAGGACGTCGAGAGACTCAAGTCCGAGCTGTACAAGGTCGACGATACCGTCCTCTTCTTGGAGGCGTCCATCGGCCCCGTCATCGGCAGCCATGTGGGCCCGGGCATGCTCGCCCTCACGTTCATGGGCAAGGACTCGCGCGAGGACCTTTCGGTGTCGGACCGCATCGCCAAGAAAGTCCGCGGGGCGTAGCGCTCTTGTCGGGAGCTGTCTTGGATAAGCGTGAAGGCGACGAGATAAGAAGCTTGTCCCTTGACCCGTGCAATCTCTGCCCGCGCGAATGCGGTGCCCGTAGAGGCGCCGTAGATTTGCATGGCGCGGATGGCGATGACGCTCCAAGCCAACGCGGCGCATGTGGGGCCGACGACAAACGCGATTTGCTCTCTAACATCATTGACAAGGTGAACGTGATGT
>CAMPAJ010000210.1 GCA_946631805.1 uncultured Eggerthellaceae bacterium | reverse complement strand
GGAAGGCCGAGCGCATCAGTGGCGGCCATCGTGAACGAGATGGGCGCCCACAGGCTCTCGGGCCAGCACCAGACCGTGAGGCCCTCGACCCCGTCGATCACCGGGGCCTTGACGCCCCATTCGATGTTCCCCGTGATGCGGAACGGAACGAGCGCCTTGCCCGTGCGGAAGCGCAAGCCGGCGCGACGCAGCACATCGCGCGCCACGTCCCGGTCGTCGATGGATTCGAACTCCACCTCGAAGGACGCCTTGCCCTTCTCGGGCTCGCGCACGGTGTGGGCGGGAAGCTCCGACGCTGCCGCCTCGAACTGCTCGCGCTCGTCGTTCTTGACGTAGATGATGGGCGCACCAAGGAACTCGGCGCACGTCTGCGGGACGATCGCCCGAATGTCGGGATCGGCCTCGAGGCCCTCGACGTGCTTCAAAAGGAAGTCGCGGAACGCCGGTAGGTCGAAGTACCAATTGTCGACCGGGCGCATCTCGGGTACCGTGTCGGTCACCGACGAACGCGGCGCGATGAGGTCTTCCGGTGCGTAACTGTGGCCGAGGTCGCATTCGTCGGCGTAGGCTTTCTCGGACTTGCAACCCTGCACCGGGCAGCGGCCGATGACCTGGCGCCCGTTAAGGTAGATGCCCGCCTCGGCATCGTAGAACTGCAACGTCGAGCGCTTGTGCAGGAAACCGTTCGCGTGCAGCCTGCGGATGAGGTTGAGCGAGACTTCCTGCTGGCGCTCGCCCGCGCGGCCGATCCCGGAACCTTCGTAGATGCTCAACGATATGTCGTAGGCGTCGAGCGTCGCCTTCTGCGCATCGTGGTTGCGCTGGACGTACTCGGCGATGGTTCCGTCGAATTCGCCCGCCTCGACGAGCTTGCGATAGCCTTCATCAATCGGCGACCCAAAGCAATCGGTGCCGCTTATGAATCGAACGTTGCTCGCGCCGATGCGATCCCGCAAGAAGCGAGCGTAGCAGTCGGCAGGAACGAACACGCCTGCGATGTGCCCGAAGTGCAGCGGCTTATTGCCGTACGGCATCCCGGCCGTCACGACCGCGCGCGCAGGCCAGCTCTGACGTTCAAACGAAGACGATGACATGACAACTCCCTGGATGGTTTAGCGCCTAAGCGTGATTGCAGATGAATGGTCCTATGGTAAACCACCTGCACGCGCCCTGCGAGCAGAAATCGCACGTCTACGGAACGATTAGAATTGCCCCTGCAATCCATCCCACCGCCCTGTTTTGCAAAGCTAGGCGCGCAACAGACTTCACGATGCGGCGATTAATGCTGCACGCGGTTGATGAGGGTGAGGAGGTCTTCGGTGGACGAGCGGTCTTCGCCGAGGAGGTACGAGAGCCCGCCGAGGTCGTAGCTCGTGAACGCGAGGGTCGTCGTCGTGTAGTCCGAAACGCCGGCGAGCTCCGCCGCCTTCTTGATGGCGTCCTCGCGCGTGCCGACGGCATCAGCCAAACCGTTATCGACGGCGTCGACGCCCGTGAACGTCAGGCCCGTCGCGAGCTTGCGCACCTCGGACTCCTTCATATGGCGACCTTCGGCCACGTTTGCGACGAACAGGTCGTTGATCTGGTCGATCATGTGCTGGTAGTACTCGCGCTCGTCATCGGTGAGCGGACGGTAACCGTACGAAGAATCCTTGCTGTCGGCCGACGTGATGGTGTCCATGTTGATGCCGAGCTTCTCGAACAGACCCGACAGGTCGGTGAGCTGCATGGCGGTGCCTATGGCGCCGATTTCGGTGGATTTGGCAACGTAGATGTAGTCAGCCTGGGCCGAAATCTCGTAAGCGGCCGAGGCGTTGATGGAAGCGCTCGACACCACAACCGGCTTGCTGAACTGCTTGAGGTACTCCGCCATCTCCTCGCCGGCCGTCGCCGTGCCGCCGCCCGAGTTGACGCGCAGCACGAGCGCTTTCACATGGTCGTCTTTTTGGGCTTCATCGAGGAGCTGCTTGAAGCCTTCGGGACTGCACGCGCTGCCGTCGTATTGGATAGTACCCGACATGTCGAGCACGGCGACGGCGTCCCCGTCCAAACCAGCTAGCCCGTAATCGTTCACCTCTCCAAACGACGAGAACGACTGCATGGAATCGTTGCATGACTTGACGCAGAACGCCATGAACGCAAACAGGCACACGACGACGACGATGGCCACGATCCAGCCATGCCCCTTCTTCTGGGGAGCTACGGCCCCTTCCTGGAATTGCTGAAAAGCTCCAGGCGCAATCGGGTACGGCGCTTCGGACGCACTAGGTTGACGGGGGTTTTCGGGCCTCGATTGCTGAACGGCGCCCTGATAGCTTGCCTGCGAAGCGCTCTGCGGCTGGGCCTGCTGGGCCTGCTGCGACTGCTGCGGTTGCTGCTGCCCAAAGCCCTGCGTAAACTGCGCGCCCTGAGCTTGCCGGGCAGTCGGAACCGACTGCGAAGCCGACATCTGTCCCAGTGCGGCTTGGGGGTCGTGCGGCCTGGATTCGGAATGAGCGTACCGACGCACCGTATCACCCTGCTGTGCTACCGGAGTGTTCAAGTTTTCTCGAGTTTGAGCTGGCGTTACTTGCTGTGCGGGCTGCAACGTGGGCGTCATTTGAGGCCGCGCATCCTGCTGCGGCATCGTTTGAGCTTCTGCAGCACGCTCCCTTAGAATTGGCTGTTGCTCGCCCGCCGACGCGCCTTGGCCTTGCACAACCCCGCCGATTTGCTGCCGAGCCGCGGTTTGCGACGGGTCCGCAGCAACTTGGCCGGGCTGCTGGGAAGCAGGCTGTTGACCATAGTTCCAGTACTCTTCAGAAGCCATGTGAATCCTCCTTGGCGCTTCCCCGCCGTGCAGGCGGGCACGCGAGCTCGACTACGCCGAAAGCGGCTCGTCCGAAAGCGTCGCGTACATGATGGCCTTGATAGCATGCATGCGGTTCTCGGCCTCGTCGAACACGCGCGATTGGGCCGACTCGAACACTTCGTCGGTGACTTCCATTTCGGTAATACCGAACTGGTCGGCAATCTTGGCGCCGATGGCCGTCTTGGTATCGTGATAAGCGGGAAGGCAATGCAGGAATATCGCGTCGGGGCCTGCGAGCTCCATGACGTGCGCGTTCACCTGATAAGGCGAAAGCGAGGCAATGCGCTGCTCCCACACCTCGTCGGGCTCGCCCATCGAAACCCATACGTCGGTATAGATGGCGTCCGCCCCCGTGCACGCCCGCTCCACGTCATCGGTGACGAGCACCGTCGAGCCGTTTTGGGCGGCGATTTCCTTGCAGGTCTGCACGAGCCATGCCTCGGGCTGGTTCTCGACCGGCCCGCATGCCGCGAAGTTCACGCCGAGCTTGGAGCATACGACCATGAGCGAATTCGCCACGTTGTTGCGGGCATCGCCCATGAACACGAGCGTACGACCCGAAAGGTCCTCGCCGAAGTTCTCCTGCATGGTCAGCATGTCGGCGATCATCTGCGTCGGATGCCATTCGTCGGTCAGGCCGTTCCACACCGGGCAGTCAGCGTATTCGGCGAGCTCCTCCACGATGCTTTGGCCGAACCCGCGGTACTCGATGCCGTCGTAGAAGCGCGACAGCACGCGCGCCGTATCGGCAATGGATTCCTTCTTCGACACTTGCGAGCTCGCGGGGTCCAGGAACGTGACCCCCATACCCAGGTCGTGCCCGGCAACCTCGAACGAGCAGCGCGTGCGCGTCGACGTTTTCTCGAACAACAGCACGATGTTGCGCCCCTCGAGGTAGCGATGCGGCGTTCCCGCATGCTTGAGCGCCTTGAGCTGGCGCGCCAAATCGAGCATATGGCGAATATCTTCGCTCGTGAAATCGAGCAACTTGAGGAAATCCCGGCCTTTGAGGCTTGTCATGATTTGCTCCGTCCCGCCGCCTTTGCGGCTTCGCTTTAGTCCCAACCAGCGCTTATAACAAAACGAACCGCCGCAGAGGTGGTTCGGTTGGCTTGCATGATGGCGCCCCCAGTAGGACTCTAACCTACGACCCGCTGCTTAGAAGGCAGCTGCTC
>CAMPAJ010000209.1 GCA_946631805.1 uncultured Eggerthellaceae bacterium | reverse complement strand
GCCGCTGCCGGGCGAGGACATCACGTTTACCAGGCACACGCCCTTTTCGCGCAGACCCCGCTCGAACCGTTCGGCGGCCTCGGGCAGCGCGTTGAAGTCGAGCACGTGCGGGTTCACGCCGACGAGCGTAACCTCCTTGCCGTGGTTCAAGCAGGCCTCGAGCGTCTTGAGGGCCACCATCGATGCACCGCTGACCAGCACGCGTTTGCATGCGGGGTTTTCCAAGGTCTCCTTGAGGCGCTGCGCGTCGTCCATGGAGCGCAGCACGTACGGTTTGTACTCGTCGTCGCCCTCGACGCCCGGGAATCCCCAGCACATGGGCGTTGCGCCCGTTGCGATGACGCATTTCGCATACTCGTAGCGCCCCGATGCCGTGACCACCTCATGTCCCGCGACGTCAAGCTCCACGACGGATTCCCGCACGACGTCCAATTCGAGCTCCCCGAGCTCCTCGGCGCTCCACGGGAAGCATTCCTCGTACGTCTTTTCCCCACCCGCGTAGTACGACGTAAGGATAGGGCTGTACGGCAACGTATCGGTGTCGGAGAACACGCGGATGACACCGTTGTAGCCCGCCCTGCGCAGCGCGATGGCGGCGTTGACGCCCGCCGTTCCGTATCCCAATATCGCAACGACCGTCTGAGTCGACTCGTCGTGGTTCATCGTTTCTCCCATCCGCCACGTTTCTGCGGCAGCTCGATTCGTCCTTTAAAACGATTGCCAGGCCAAAGGGATAACCCTACCCGGCCGAATCCGAGGGAATCCGTCCTTCGATTCGCCCAGCCCGGTTATCCCAGTTGAAGCTAGGCGAACACCTGGGCCAGCCATTCGCCGTATTCGCCATACCACATGCTATTGAGCTGGTAGAACACCAGATCCCAGTTGAACTGGTTCTCGAAGAGCAGCTCGGTGTAATGCTTGTTCGTAACGTTGCGCGGCTCGCTCATCATGCGGAACGCGTACGTATAGGTGCACGTCGGGCACATCGTGACGACCGTCGATCCGTCGGGTGCGAACGAGAGCTTGCTGTCGGCCTGATGCGCTTGGCGGTCGGGGTCGAACGCGCTCACGGCACCGCCCGCGCCGCAGCATCCGTGGAAAATCGAGGGCGTGTCGGGATCGACGCCGAGCGCCTTGCACGTCTGCTCGAGGTAGGAACCGTCGCGGTCCTGGCACGACTTGGACAAGCACAGCGGAGTCTCGGGCAGCGGACGGCGCGGCTCGAACCCGTGCTCAGTCAGGAACGCCGCAAGCGAGACGACCTCGACGTCCACGCCGTTGCGCGCAAGGGATTTCTTCATGTCGTTGGCGCAGCCGGGGCATACGCAAACGAGCTGCTTGGCGCCGGATTGCTTGATTTCCAGGGAATTGCCGTCGCACAGCGCCTCGGCGCGGTCGAAGAAGCCGGCGCTCTTCAGGGACGAACCGCAGCAATGGTCGATCATCGTGACGTTGAGGCCAAAGCCCTCGAGCGTCTCGAAAATCTCGCGCGTCAGCTCCGGGCCATACGCCGCAAGCGAGCAACCCGGGAAGAAGGCGACGTCGAATCCCGTCTGGGCCGGCGCCTCGTCCGTATCGACGTGACGCGTGAGGTCCGTATAGCCAATCCCATGGATGGCGCGATACGCCGTGAAGATGTCCCACTCCTCGTCGACGAGCACGCTCGACCACGCCTCGCGCGGGATGAGCCCTAGCTCCTGAAAATCAACGCGCGCGTTATAGATCAGGTCGCATACGTCGTTGTGGGCGAAACACGTGTTCTTGCACGACGTGCAGAAAAAGCAGCCGCGCACCGCCTGCACGAGGCGACCGTTCTGCGCGATGTTCAAACGCAGCTCGTCGGTATTCGAAGCCGTGCGCTCGGCTTCGAGCAGGGCTTGGGCTATGTCGCCAAGCGTCATCTGCGCCGCGACGAGCGAGTCGCACGCCTGTGTGCAGTGTCCGCATTGCGTGCACTGCCCCGTGAATTTCCAATACGCATCAGAGCGCCCGAGCAATCCCATGGCTGGCTTCCTTTCGAACGCAGGCGCCCCGCGGCGCCTCGCCTGTACGTTTAGGGGTGAAACCTCTCTCTGCCCGTACTGTATCATTATGCTTGGAATTCGCGCAAACCATCCCGCAGCCCGTTAAGATGCGTATCATGTGAGCATTGCATACGACATCTTCGGGAGGAATCTATGAAGCGCAATTCACGTACACGTTCGTTACTGTTCTTCGTCCTTGCAACCCTTGCTTGCTGCGCGCTGCTTTTTGCGGGCTGTGGCCAAAGCGGTACCTCGAGCGCGACGGGCAATTCGGCCTCGGGCAATGCTGCGTCATCGACCGCCTCTAGTTCGAGCGCGTCTGAGGCTCAGGCAGAGGGGCCTTATGCGTCCGGCATCCATCATGCCGTTATAACGGTGAAGGGGTACGATCCCATTACCGTTGAGCTCAACGCCGACGCTGCCCCTGCCACCGTCGCGAACTTCTGCGCGCTTGCCAACGACGGCTACTACAACGGGCTGACGTTCTACCGCTTCGTTGACGGGTTCTGCATGCAGGGCGGCACAAAGGGCAACTCGGCTTCCGGGCACGACGGCAGCCTTACGCCCATCGTCGGAGAATTCTCGGCCAACGGCCACGACAACGAGCTTGCCGACAACTTCGGCAAAGGCACCGTCGCCATGGCGCGCACGGGCGACCCCGATAGCGCAACGTCGACGTTCTTCATCACGCTCGACTCCAGCCTCAGCGTTTCGCAGAGCCTCAACGGCCAGTACGCCGCCTTCGGCACGATTGATGCGGACGGCATGGCCATCGTCGACAAAATCGTGCAAGACTACCTGCCCAACGTAACCGACGCGCAGATGGGCGCCATCGCCGACGAAGCCAACCAGGCCCCCATCACGTCAATCGAAATCACCGACTAGCGCACGCGAACGATACGCGCGCGGGTGAAGCAATGGAGGCAGTCCCCTTTACTTCGCCCTTGGGCAGGCAAACAGCTCATCCCTCTGCGGGATGCATTCGAGCCGATGGAACGGTTTGCCACAAGAACTACTGAGCGATACACTATTTCCTACTATAATGGTGGGAAATAGCTAAGCAGCACGACGATACGCGGAAAGGACTCGCAATCATGCAGTCGAACGCGCCCAATACCGAAACAGCCTCCACTGCCCTCGGCGAAGCCCTTACGGCCAAGCTCGAGGCGCTCCGTAGCGCGTTGCGCGCAACCGGTTCGTGCGCCGTCGCGTTTTCGGGCGGCGTGGACTCCACGCTCCTGCTTGCCGTCGCCCACGATGTTCTGGGAAACGACGTCGTCGCCATAACGGCGAACAGCCCCTCGATTCCCGTGCGCGAGCTCGAGGAAACGCGCGCGTTCTGCGCCGAGCACGGCATCCGGCACGCTGTCGTCGACACACATGAATTCGAGATTCCCGGTTTCGACCACAACCCGCCCGACCGCTGCTACCTGTGCAAGCGCGAGATCTTCTCGTGCATCGGCGAGGAAGCCAAGCGCCAAGGAGCCGCTGTTCTGGTGGAAGGATCGAACCTTGACGACGATGGCGATTACCGCCCGGGGTTCCGCGCCGTAACCGAGCTCGGCGTTGCGAGCCCGCTTCGCGATGCCGGGCTACATAAAGAAGACATTCGCGCACTCGCGCGCCATCTGGGGCTCGCGGCCTGGACCAAGCCCGCTTTCGCATGCTTGAATTCGCGTTTCCCATACGGAGAGCTCATCTCGCCCGAACGGCTCGCCATGGTTGACGCAGCCGAGCAAGCTCTGCGCGAACTCGGCTTTGAACAGGTGCGCGTGCGCATGCACGATGAGACGGCCCGAATCGAGATCCTCCCCGACCAGATAGCGCGTGCAGCATGCGACGAGGTGCGGCCGCGCATCGTCGAGGCATGCCGGGCGGCTGGGTTTGCTTACGTTTCGCTCGACCTGCAAGGTTACCGAACAGGCTCGATGAACGAGACCTTGGCCCAAAACGACGCCTGATGCGCTAAACTCTTCAAAATCCAAATGATGCGCGCCCGCTCAAGT
>CAMPAJ010000208.1 GCA_946631805.1 uncultured Eggerthellaceae bacterium | reverse complement strand
CTTCGCGTACAGACGGCCCAGGCAAAGCTCTCGGCGCGCGTCGTCGTCATCATGCCCTTCGTGCTCGTCGCGGCGTTTTCGCTGGCAAGTCCCGACTTTCTTTCCCCGTTTTTTGCCAGCCCCGCCGGATACGCGTTGCTCGCCCTTGCCTTGATTATGCAGGCGGCGGGTATCGTGCTCGTACGCCGAGCTTTATCCGTGGACGGTGTGTCATGAACCCCGCGGCTCTCATCCTAGGTGGTTTGGCGTGCCTTGGCGCGGGATCCTGCGGCTTGTGGGCGTTCCTCGCCCACGCAGAGCGCAAGCGCGCTTCCAATCGCCGTGCGGCAGCCTACGGAATTCACGCATCGCGCAGACTCTTATCCCAGGCAGACGGAAGTTCGACGCCCTTGGCGCTTCGCTACATGCTCGAGCTCACCAGAAGGCTCTACGCCAAGACGACCCAGGCGCTCTCGCCGGGCGTGCGCGCCAACCGGTCCGCGTCGACCCGCGCTGAAACTTGGTTCAAAGCCAACTCCGGCAAGACGGGGTACTCGAAAGAAATCAGCACGAACGCCTTTTGCGAAGCTCGTCTACGGCTCGGAATGGCGGGCGGAATAGCAGGAGCGTTGCTGGGCGTATTGCTGTCGACCGAATTGGGCCTGCTCCTGGGCATGGCGGGGGCCCTCATCGGGATCTCGGCTCCCAAGCGCGCCATCAAGGCAGCGTGCCGCAAGCGCGCCATCTGCGCCCAGGAACACCTTTCCGAAATGCTCGAAGTCGTGGCACTCGGGTTGCGGAGCGGGCTGACATTCGATCGGAGCTTCGCGTTGTATGGCTCGCATTTCGACAACGCTTTCGCCCGATCGTGCGCAAAAGCGCACCGGAGCTGGACGCTCGGCATCGTAGAGCGCGAGGAGGCGTTGCGGGAACTCGCCTCGTCCTACGACTGCGACCAGCTCGCACGGATCGTCGAGAGCATAGTGCGGAGCCTCAGGTTCGGCTCTGCTCTCACCAGCATCTTGGAGGAGACCGCAGAACAATGCCGTGCGGATTATCGCAGCGCCTTGGAAGAACGGGTGGCCAAAGCGCCGGTAAAGATGATGCTGCCGACCGGCACGCTCATCCTTCCCGCCATGTTGCTGCTGGTCATGGGGCCCATTTTGCTGGAATTAGCCGGTGGATTCTAAGCGGGTGCGCACCGTTGTGGAAGGAGCGCGCAGGCGCTTGAAGGACAAAGAGAGGAAAGGTGATTGCGATGAGAAAAGCAAGGGATGCGATGCGATCCGCGGAAAAGGAGGCGCAAGGGCTATGCGCGCGACTGACGACGAGCGCCCACAGGCTAGCAACCTCCACGAAAGGCCAGGGTACAACCGAATATGCCATCTTGGTGGGCGTTCTCGTGGTCATAGCGATCCTGGCCATCATGGTGTTCCGTCCGAAACTGCAGGAGCTTTGGAACGCCATCGCCGAAGGGATAAACGGGTTGTAGCGACGCGCCTTGTTGGGCGCGAAGGGCAATCAACAGTCGAGTTCGCGGTAGTCATGGCCGGCTTTCTGTCGCTGACCGTTGCGCTTTCGGCGGTCTGGCACGCCTTCGACGGCGGCCTGTTCGTACAGCAGGCGCTCACCGTGGCCTCGCACCACATCCAATCGGTTGCCCCCGTTACCATCACGGACCTGTTTCTGTACTGATGGCGTAACCCCGCGGATTGCACGGCGCGCCCAGCGCGCGAGCTCGCCCGTTCAGCAGCCGCGCGCGGGCGCGCACGCCTCACGTACTGCGGAACAGCCCTCCGATAACCCGCTGCGAGCAGGCGAGCCTGCCGTTTCCGAGGTCGGCACTTTGCAGGAAAGGAGCATATTCCCCTTGCTGGAAGCCTCGTAATCGGAAAGGCCCACCATCACGCTTCCCTCGAGCAGAACGGCGTGTCCAATTGCTTAGAAACCTTCATCCAACGAGAAAGGAGCTGTAACGCACATGAAAGCGCTTAACGATAGCAGCGGCCAGGGTTCGGTCGAAGCCGCCGTCGTCATACCCATCATGTTCCTGCTGATGTTGCTGCTCCTGCAGCCTGGGATCGTGCTGTACGACCGCCTGGTCATGGGCAATGCGGCAGCCGAAGCATGTCGCCTGCTCGCCACGAAAACCAACGCGTACGGCTCGATGGAACGCAGCTGCGAAGCATTTATCCGGCACCGCCTCGCCGCCGTGCCCCCGCACCGCTGTTTTCACGTGCACGACGGCTCCTGTAGCTGGAAAATCCAGATGAGCGGTAGCGAAACCAGCTCGACCGTAACCGTGAGCATCGACAACGAGCTTCACCCGCTTCCCCTCTTCGATGCGGGAGCAAAGCTGCTCGGCATGACGAACGCGGCCGGCAACCTCGAAATCCGGGAAAGCGTAACCATGCCGACGCAGCCCGATTGGGCGGCATCGAGCGAGCTCGGCCTCAACCCGCCCGCTTGGATTGGCGGGTGGCTCGAATGACGAGGACGGGTAAAACGCGCAGCCGCATTCCAACGGGTTCGACGCTGTTGCAGAAAACGCGCATCGAGCGGCTCTTCAGGGACGAGGAAGGCTTCACTACGACGAGCATGGTGCTTTCGCTGCTCATAACGCTCTCGCTCTTGTTTACGGCAGCGCAGGTGTATCGTGTGCAATCCGCATCTGCAGAAGTGCAAAACGTCGCAGATGCCGCTGCGCTTTCGGCCGAGAACCAGGTGGCGGAGTTCATGATCATCGCACGGTATTGCGATGCGATAGTGCTATCGCTGTCGCTGACGGGGTTGGCGGTCACAGGGCTCGGAATCGTCGCGCTGTGCACACCTGCGACGGCCACGCTCTCGGACGGCCTGCTCAAGGCGGGCCGAACGCTCATCGACACCCGCAACACATTCGCGTCACGGGCCTCGCGCGCACTCGAAAAGCTTCAAGCCGCACTGCCCTATTTCGCCGCTGCATGCGCGGCAAGCACCGCTGCGGCCAACAACGGCGACTCGTCGGGGGCCAATTACCTGGGAGCAGCCATCCTCGTTCCAGCCGAAGGGTCATCGATAATGATTGAAAAGGATAAGAAGGCCGACGAGATCGTCGAGGATGCGAACGAAAACGCTGACGAAATTCGCGACAACGCCGAAAAAGCCGAAAAAGCCTCCGAAGAAGCCGAGCGTTGCAAAGAACGCGCCTTCATGTACGACTGCGGAGCAGCCCCGGGTTACTGCATGTACGAGCGGGCCGCGCAATTGGCAGGGCTTGCAGGTTTCGAAAACCCGTTATACGCAAGCGCCGACACCTGGTCGTTTTCAGTAGCGCTCGAAAGGGCGCGCAGCTACTACCGAGCGCGGAGCTATGCCGAAGGCCCATCAGGCGGTTCCGTCCACGAGCAAGCGCAATCCGCCCTGCGGCAGCGCTTTTACAGCTATGCGTGCGACGAGCTCGCGAGCGGTTACGTGTACGATTCCGACGACTCCTTCGACGCGTATTTCCCGCTCTTGTTCTCCAACACGGCGGACATGCGCGATACGCCTCTATACACCGAGAGCGCCTACCCCATTACCATCAACGAAACGAAAACCGAAACGCAGGAACTGGTCGGGGAGGACCTGGTAACGACCACCACCATCCAGCAATCCTACGTCATGCACGCATGGCCGGGCTGTCCGGGCGCCTCGAATCCGGCAATGTACGGATCGTTGCGCATGCTCGATGGCGGCAGTTTCGAAATGTGCCCCTACTGCGAGTTCGAAGTTGCGAGCATGGGCAATATCGCAGCGGCGTCAACGTCAATCGAGAACGGATTCGAACACCACTACCGTGCCGTAGCAGAAGAAGCGCGTGCGTACGCCGAAGCCAGACGTGACGCCCAGCAGCCGAAAGACGAAGTAAAGAGCAGCGTCAGCGACCTGATTGACGAGCTCGTGGCAGCGGCGAAAGAAACCGCCAACAAGCGCATCGACCCTGAACCTCCTGGGAAATTCGGAGCCATAGCGTTTGTGGTCAACACGGGCTCAACGCCTGCCGCGGGCCCATTTGCAAGCGGTTTCGTGCGGAATTCCGGCAGGCTC
>CAMPAJ010000207.1 GCA_946631805.1 uncultured Eggerthellaceae bacterium | reverse complement strand
TGCTGAACCTTGGCGCATTCCGCCACGCAGCGCATGCACTTGATGCACTTAGAAGCGTCGCGGATGAGCGGGAAGGACTCGTCCCACGGAGCTTTCTCGGGCAGATAGTAATCGGAATCACCCACGTTGAACTCGCTCGCGAGCGTACGCAGCGCGCATGTTTCCTGACGCACGCACGTGCCGCACTCGTAGCGGTGGTTCTCCATGAGCGTCTCGACGTTAGCGCGGCGCGCGGCAACGACGCGCGGCGTGCCCGTGTTCACGACCATGCCCTCGCGCACCTGGGTGTTACACGACGCAACGAGCTCGCCATCGCACTCGACAAGGCACACGCGGCACGATGCGATGTCGTTCAATCCCTTCATCCAGCACAGGGTGGGGATATCGGCCCCCGCCATGCCGGCGGCGCCGAGGAGGGTCATGCCTTCTTTGGCCTGAATTTGCTTGCCATCAATCGTCAGGTTTACCATTGCTCCAGCCCCCTTCCGGTCAGTGCGCCTATGCCGAACACGTCACAGCGCAAGCAGCGCCCGCATTCCTGGTCTGCCTCCTCTTTCGTCATAGGAAGCTCCACATGCTCGAAATCATGTTTGCGACGCTGAATCGGACGCTCGGGAACCGCAACACGCCCATATGCCGTGCGATCGTTGGGGCGAGCAGGCGGTACTTCGGCACCGCAGTCCAGCTCATGGTTGTACCCCAAGTACGCGTCAATGTTTCGAGCGACCGTCTTGCCAGCCGCAATCGCCATGATGACCGTCTTCGGCCCCCACTGGCAGTCGCCGCCCACAAATACATTCTCGAAGCCGTCAGCACGCAAGAACTCGTCCGCTACGAAATGCGTGCGCTCGGCCTTCATCCCGAACTCCTCAAATGGCGCACTCTTAATATCCTGGCCAACGGCGATGAGCACGATGTCGGCGTCGATGCGCACTTCGGGCTTATTTGCTGCAACTGGAGCAGGGCGTCCGCCCTTGACGGCGCCAATGCGCTGCGGTTGGCAAATAAGCGCCGCAGCTGAGCCTTCTTCGTTCGCCTCGATACGCACGGGTGCCTGAAGGACTACCATCTCGACACCTTCGGCCAGCGCCGCATGTACTTCCTCTTCGAGCGCTGTCATATCTTCGAGCCTGCGACGATAAGCAACTACGACCTCATTAGCGCCCGCCCGCACACTCGTACGCGCGCAGTCCATAGCGACGTTGCCGCCGCCGATGACCACGACGTTCTTACCGGTAAAATCGGGGACCTCACCATCGCCAGCTTTTTCAAGCAGCTCGACGGCACTCATAACACCTGGCAGGTCGGCACCTTCTATCTTTAGGCTCTTGCCTCCCTGCGCACCAACTGCAACATACACGGCGTCGTATTCATCGGCAATTCTGCGCATCTCGGCGTCGTCGACGTTGTGCTCGTACTTAACTTCGATACCGCCCACGCCCAGAATCGCGTTGATGTCCTCGTCGAGGCGCTCGCGCGGGAAGCGGTACGCCGGAATGCCGTAGCGCATCATGCCGCCGAGCTTCTTGCGGCCTTCGAACACGGTGACGTCATGACCCATGAGGGCACTGAAGTAAGCGCACGTCATGCCGGACGGGCCACCGCCTATGACGGCAACCTTCTTGCCCGTGGACTCGGCGCGCGCAGGCGTCTCGACCTGGTCGGCGGCAATCGTGTCAACCGCGTACTTCTTGATGCCGCGAATGTTGATGGGGGCGTCGACGAGCGTGCGGCGGCAGTGCTCCTCGCACGGATGCTCGCACACGAGCGCACAGGCCGTGGGGAACGGGTTGTCCTTGCGGATCATCTTGATCGCGCCGGCACAATCGCCTTCCTGAACGAGCGAAATGTACGCCGGAACGTTGACGTGAGCGGGGCACAGCGTCACGCACGGCACGGTCTGCTCGGTCTGCTCGGCGCACAAGCCGGATTTCACATGGCTCGCATACTCGTCTTTGAAAGCATCCAAACCTGCGAGCACGAGTTCGCCGGCATTGTACCCGATGGCGCAATCAGCCGTGTCGCGCAGCAGCTGCGCGCGCTTGCGGATATCGTCGACGATGCTCTGATCGGCCTCGAAGCTTGCCACAGCCTCCATATCGGCCAGGATGCGGGGAATCCCCTCACGGCACGGCGTGCACTTACCACACGTCTGCGCTGCGCATGTCTGTAGCAGCGACTGCTGAACGGCAATCGGGCAGGTGCCAGGAGGCATTGATTCAACGCGCCTCATGTAAGGCTCCAGGAACGCGCCAAGGCTCTTGTTCGCCTCAACGTAGGAACCTATCGATAGATAGCCCATCTTTCTTCCTCTCTCTTCTATCGATTTCTGTTTGACCCTTAACCAACCACTCGACACTTGCAAACGTATCGAGCGGGCCCTACTGACTGGATAATCATGAGAGACGCGCACGCAATAACCGACGCATGGGCGTCGGCGTAAAAACCGACACATGCCTCTCGTCTCGTTCGAGCTATTCTCGGTGCGCTTCCTCTTACTTAGAAATACTCGTCTGAATTATTTATGATTTGAACAGCGAAAGTGCCTCTGCGCGCGTCTTCTCGTCTTCTTTGAACGACCCGCGCACGGCACTCGTTACGGTATACGAACCAGGTTTCTTGATACCGCGTGCCGTCATGCACATATGTTCGGCCTCTACCACAACCAAGACGCCAAGCGGTTGCAGTGACTGCATAATCGCATCGGCAACCTGGGAAGTCAGGCGTTCTTGGACCTGCGGGCGGCGTGCATAACCCTCGACGCACCGCGCAAGCTTCGAAAGACCGGTAATGCGTCCCTTCCGGGGAATGTAGGCAACATGCGCCCGACCGGTAAACGGCAGCAGATGATGCTCGCACATGGACGTGAACGGTATGTCCTTCACGATGACCATTTCTTCATGGTCGGCTTCATGAAACTGTTTGAGCAGGTGAGTTGAAGGATCCTCGTGCAAACCCGCAAATATTTCGGCACATGCGCGGGCTACACGTGACGGCGTCTCAAGAAGCCCTTCGCGATTGGGATCCTCACCTATTGCATAAAGGAATTCGCGAATTGCAGCCTCGGCACGAGGCATATCAAGATCATGATACTGAGCGTCCGACATACAGACTTCCTCCCCCAGGCCAATTAAGCTTGCTTCGAGCTTACGCACCTGGCCTGCTCCCAAAGTGCCGTTATTGGGCCGTATTGTATCAGGCATCACGTCGTTCCGATAGAACTGCGAATGACTAACGTCCGTACGACCCAAAGCGATGCAGGAGCTGCGCGAAAAGTGTTTCCCGCGCAGCCCCCAGTTGCAATGCTATGCGAGCGTACGCTCGGCAGCTTCAACTACGTGCTTAGCCAAGATGGCGGTAGTAACGCTTCCCACGCCACCGGGAACCGGCGTGATGGCGCCCACGATGGGCTCAGCAGCGTCGAAGTCGACGTCGCCGCACAGCTTCTGGGCCTCTTCGTCCCAGTTAATGCCCACGTCGATGACGACCTGGCCTTCGCGCACTGCATCTGCGCCAACGGTCTTGGCGCGGCCCACGGCAACGACCAGGATATCGGCGGCGGCGCACTTGGCTGCAAGTTCCTTCGTGCGCGTATGGCACATGGTGACGGTGGCGTTGGCGGCCTGCAGCATCATGCTGACGGGCTTGCCGATGACGAGCGAACGGCCGAGCACCGTGACGTTGGCGCCGGAGAGCTCGTAACCATAGTGCTTGAGCACCTGCATGCAAGCATCGGCCGTGCACGGCGGGAAGCCCACCGGCTGGTTGGCGAACACGCCGTACAGCGAGCCCTGTGTGATGCCGTCGGAGTCCTTCGCGGGATCCAGCGCGGCGCAAGCAGCGACCTCGTCGAGATGCTTGGGCAGCGGGCGGAACATGAGGCAACCGTGGATGCTCTCGTCAGTGTTGACCTCGTTGATGGCGGCCATGAGCTCTTCCTGCGTGCAATCGGCGGCAAGGACGAACTTCTTCAGGCCCAAGCCCAACGTCTCGCAACGCTTCGTGGCGCCGCGCTCGTAGGACAGGTCGTCGTCGCGCTCGCCCACGCGGA
>CAMPAJ010000206.1 GCA_946631805.1 uncultured Eggerthellaceae bacterium | reverse complement strand
CCAGGTCGGGCGCGGCGGCGAGAATATCGCGCGAGACATGCTCAAACGATTCGCAGACCTCGATTTCAAACCCGGCGCGGGTAAGAATGTCGACAAGCTCACGACGAATGGGTTCGTCGTCCTCAACGACATAGATCAGCGCCATGTGTCCTCCCGTTTCTCGTAACTTGCACTTTCCACACCATTATGCCCACGGCGTCGCAGCGATGCGACCCCGCGGGCGCCTAATGTGACAATAGCGTTCGGTAACCTTGAGAGAAAATAGGGGCCGACCGGTCCTAAACCGATCGGCCCCATCACTTCGGCCTCGAGCCTCTACTCGAGCGTACGCATGTACGCAGAGATGGCATCCAGGCCCTTCTGCAGGTCGTCGGTGTTATCGGAGTATGCATAGCCGATGCGCATGCTCTTGGGCTCCTCGAAGCAATCGCCCGGGGTGACGAGCGCGCCGGACTTCTTAATCATGTCGATGCAGAACGTCCTGGAGTCAATGTCGTAGTCGTAATACACGAGCGCGGTGGTACCCGCCTCGGGCTTGACGAACGACAGGTGCGGCTCGCTCTCGACCCACTTCTCCAGAACAGCAAGGTTCTGACGGACGATACGACGGCTGCGCTCAAGGATCACGGAAGCGTTGCCCAGAATCAGCTCCGCCACCGACTCGCTGAATATGCCGGCGGAAATCAGGTTGTAGTCGCGATGCGAGAGCAGCGCGCGACGGAGCTCCGGGCTCTTGGTGACCGCCCAGCCCAGACGCAGGCCGGCGAACGACCAGACCTTGGACATGGATGCGGTGACGATGGCCCTGTCGTACAGGTCAATCACGGACTCGGAGTACTCATCCGTCTGAGTAAGCAGACGGTAGACCTCGTCACAGAGCACCCACGCGTCGTTTTTGCGTGCGACCTCGACAATCGCCTTGAGCGTATCGGTGTCGAGCAGGGCGCCCGTGGGGTTGTCCGGGTTATTATGCAGATGAGCTTGGTATCGTCGGTCACCAGGGCATCGAGCGCGTCGACGTCGACGTGGTAGCCGTTCTTGCGGTCGAGCTGAAGAATATCTACCTTCGCACCGCACATCTCGGGAATCGAGTAAAGCTGCTGGTAGGTGGGCTTGACGGAGACCACGTGATCGCCCGGTTCGACGAGCGTGGAAATAACCAGGGAGTTGGCACCGGTCGCGCCGTGCGTGGGCACGATATGCCCGGGCTCAACCGTCTTATAGAGACGCGCGACCCCCTCGAGGAAGCCGGGCTGCCCCTCGATGTCTCCGTAGGTGAATCGGCGCGAGCACAGGCTGTCGAGCCACGCCTTCTTGTCGGTGTTCGTAAGCGCGAACAGCTGGTCGAGCGTGAGGGAGTAGACGCACGTCTCCGCAACGTTGTGGGTGCACTTGGTCTCCCACTCGTTCATCCACTGCTCGACGGCGAAATCCTTGATCTGCATTGTCGCTTCCTTTCCTTGGCTTTCTTACAGTTCTACCACGGTGCCCAGCCCCGCCTCGACGGCGCGGTCGTAGGCGATTTTCGATGCCGAAAGGTCCTGAACGGCGATGCCCGACGTATCGAACACCGTCACCTGTTCGTCATCCGAACGCCCCGTAGCCGTGCCGGCGATGACTTCGCCGAGTTCCGCTTTGATGCCCTCGGGCGCGATGGCACCCTCGGCAACCGGAATCTCCAGCTCGCCGGACGCGACCGATTGCTCGCGGTCGTCGACGTAAACAGCGGCACGGGCGACAAGTGCCGAGGCGAGCTCCTGCTTGCCGGGCATGTCGGCACCGACGCAGGAAATATGCGTACCGGGGCGCACCCATGCATCGGGGATGATGGGCTTGGTCGCCGGCGTAATCGTCACGATGATGTCGGCCTCTGCCGCGGCACCTTGGCCGTCGGCCGTCGCCTCGATGGAATAGGTGGATGCCTCGCGAGCATGCTCGCAGGCGCCCAAGATATGGGCGACCTCGTCTCGCATGCGCTCGACGCGGGCCTCGGGAGCGGCATCGGAAACCGGCTCCCACACCTTGACCTCGCTCACTTTGGGACAGGCGGCGAGCACGCCCGCCACCATATAGGTGCTCATATGGCCGGCGCCCGCAACAAGCAGTTTGAACGCATCCGCCCGAGCCAGCCACTTGGCACCGAGCGCAGCGGCGGCACCGGTGCGAAGTCCAGTGACGGCGGAGGCATTGAGCAGCGCCAACGGCTCGCCCGTCGCGTTGTTGCACAGCAGCGTGGTGCCAAAGATCTCGGGCAGTCCCTTTTTGGAATTCTGAGAGAACCAAGCGGTGAGCTTGAGGCCGAAGAGGCCGCTTCCCGCAAACTCGCCCGAGCGGATATCCATGTCGGCCACGCCGGGTTCGAACTGCTCATATACCATCGGCCACGCAACGCCCTTGCCCGTTGCCTTCTGGCGATATGCCTCCTCCACGGCAGCGATTGCATCCTCGATCGTCAGCACCTTGGAAACTTCCTCGGCCGAAAGCACCACCATCTGCCCCATCATTGCTCCTTTCAGCGAAAGCTTTACGTTGCTTCACTGTACGGTTTAGCAACGATGCCGCCAAGGATCATTTTTTGTTGGAATCTACAACGATTCTCAATCTGATTATTTGTTCCATCAGCAGATATTTGAACTATTTCTCGTATCGACGGCATACGGATGTGCGATTATCCTATTCATACCGTTATTTATTGTAGTGATTTACAAGGTGATGTTGATGCTATACACCATCTCGGACTTCTCACGGGAATATGAGGGATCGGTCCGTCTAATCGCCGGCAGCGATGGCGTCTCGCGTGCCGTCTCTGGCGTCGGGATCCTCGATTATGAACTTATGCCCGGTCTCAAGAACAAGTACCAGCGCGTCAACTTCACCTCAGACGAGATCGTCCTCAGCACCTTCCTCTATGCGAAGGACGAACCGTACCTCATCACTGAAGCCGTGAAATACCTTGTCGCCAAGGGAACGAGCGGTCTTGTCATCAAAAACGTCTTGCACATCCCGATTCCCGACCAAGCCATCCGCTACGCCAACGCGCGGCACTACCCCGTCTTTCTCACGACCGACGACTCACTGTTCTTTGACAGCGTCATCTATGAGGTCAAACGGCATATCGAGCAGCTCGCGTCCATCGACTTCGCACAGCGCGAGATCGATGCCCTGAGGACAGACGTATCACCCGAGTCCATCTGCCGACGCATCCGAGGCCTTAACCCGTCATTTCTGGACGAAGCGGTCGCCCTGTTCGCATCGTTTGCAGAGCCCCTCGACCCGCGTACGTTTTTGCAAATCGAACGTCTCTGTTCAAAATCGACCCTCGCCGGATGCCACAACATGCTGGCACCCTATGACGGAGGTCTGCTATTCGTAGCGACAAGCGACTCGGAGCAGACGCTCGATGTGGAGCGAATCGTGCAGGCGCTCACGGAGCTCATCGAGGTTAGCGGTATCGATGGCGGAGCGGAAGGGCTCGGCATCAGCGATATTCTGTTTGGAGACGAGGCGGTGGCGCAGGCGATCTCGCAGGCGATTTACGCACAGCGCCTATCTTGTCAACGAGCCGAGGGCCCCGTCCGCTATACGCAGCTCGGCATCCTGAGAACCGTGATGCCTTTTGCGGAAACCTCGGAGATGCGATCGTTCTCGGAGGCGATTCTCTCGCCGATACGCGAGCACGACAGTGAGCATGGCAGCGAACTGGAATCCACGCTCGCCGCATTCATCGAGAACGACCGACGTATCGAGCGAACCGCCAAGCAGACTAGCCAGCACCCGAACACGATTCGATATCGCCTCGATAAGGTGACAGCTCTCACCGGGCTGAGCTACAAATGCGCCCCGGAGATGGAGCAGCTGTCGCTCGCCTACGCCATCGAACGCGCTCGCTCGCTTCAGTAAGCCCACCCCGCCTTGAGGTTAGGAGCGGCGGGCGCGAAGCTTTTCGTAGCCTTCGGCGAAGAAGGCAACCGTGGCGGCGTCGGCCTCGGCGGCGTCCGCCTCGGTTGCGGGGACCACGCCGTGCTCGTCACTCACCAGGAACAGCGCGCCCTTGAGCTGCGCGG
>CAMPAJ010000205.1 GCA_946631805.1 uncultured Eggerthellaceae bacterium | reverse complement strand
AGCATCATGCATGCCCGCAAGCTCATCCTCATCGCCCTGGGCGAGGCAAAGGCCGACGCCATCAAGGCTGCCGTCGAGGGCCCAGTCGACCCGGCTTGCCCCGCGTCCGTCCTGCAGCTGCATCCCGACGTCACCTTCTTCTGCGACGAAGGCGCCGCTTCCAAGCTGTCGCTGTAGCACGAAACCCTTTTGGAAGCCCGGTTCGCCGGGCTTCCTTCGTAAATAGAACCGTTTTAAAAGCGCGGCACGCCCTGGATGCATATGATCACGTTTCGAGCCAATGCTCCGAACGGGCGAAACGCGCTAACGGCTCGTTTCGCAACAGTCAACGCCGTGCGCGACGGGCATCGGACCTTCATCGCGCATGAACGAAAAGGAGCTATGCATGGATATCAAGATCTCTGACCTGTATGACCTATCGAATACAATCGCAGCACCCCTGCTCGAGCGCTTCGAATACCCCTGGGAGGCGCTCGCGCACATAAAGGAATTCATCTTGGAGCTCGGCCCGGCGCTTCCCGAGGACGAGTTCGACCATCCGTCCGAGGGCGTGTGGATCGCCAAGGACGCGAACGTGTTCGACAGCGCCTACATCGGATCGCCGCTCATCATCGACCACGAAGCCGAAGTTCGCCAGTGCGCCTTCCTGCGCTGCCCGGCCATCGTCGGCAAGGGCGCCGTCGTGGGCAACTCCACCGAGCTGAAGAACGTTATCCTGTTCGACAAGGTTCAGGTGCCGCACTACAACTACGTCGGCGACTCGATTCTGGGCCATTGCTCGCACATGGGCGCAGGCGCCATCACGTCCAACCTCAAGAGCGACAAATCCCTCGTGAGCGTCAAGGATTTCGAGACAGGCGAGGCACTGGAAACCGGCATCAAGAAGTTCGGCGCCATGCTCGGCGACCATGTGGAAGTCGGTTGCAACTCCGTGCTGAACCCCGGCACCGTCATCGGCTGCAACACCAACGTCTACCCGCTTTCGCGCGTGCGCGGTTACGTGCCGGCAAACCACATCTTCAAGGATCCCGGCAACGTCGTGGAGAAATACTAGCTAGCCAAAGAACGCGTTCTTACGTTTTTGAATCGAACCGCAAAACGGGCCCCTCGTGGGCCCGTTTTTTCTATCTAACCTTACCCCTCGAGGTACTTGCCGAACTTGCTCCACGCCTTCGTATACAGCTGATAATGCTCCACTTTGTGGGCATCGCTACCAAAGTACGTATACAACCCTTCCTTGAGCAATCGCTTCGCGGGTTTAAGCTCGTCGCCAAACCTTCCGCCGGCCACGAAATCCGTCGAAGCTTGCAACACGCAGCCCATATCGACCAAGTCGTATGCGAGGCTTATATCCTTTTGAATAGCGTAGTACCGCTCCGGATGCGCGATTATGACCTGGAATCCCCTACCCTGAATGGCGTAAATGGTTCGCTCGTACTCCTGGAAATCGTATTTGGAGCAGCGGGTATCGAGCTCAAGCAAGAACTCGTCGGTATCCGCAAATGCAAGGTGGTCGATCCAATCCAAGCCTAATTCCATAAGCTTCTTGTGGGCGACCTCGAAACCCATGCGAATGGGCATGTCGGGTACGCTCGTGGCCAGAAGCTCGTAGGCCTTCCACATGGCATCCCAATCGAAATACGGGTCACGGCAATGCGGGGTGCACACGATTTCGGTAATGCCGGCCGCGCGTGCTGCCTGGACCATCGCAAGCGACTCTTCGAGATCGTCAGCGCCATCGTCGACGCCGGGAAGGATGTGGCAATGCATATCGCGCATAATTACTCCCAAATGCTCTATTTATTCTTATAATTATATAATAATACAACGCCTTGACATTCTAACGCTAGGCGCCTTCAGCTACCGAAAGCGACTTTTTGTAGAAGCATACACGCAAAACGAAAACGGGCAATCCGCTCGCGCATGATTGCCCGTCATTTCATCAAATACTTGCCCCGCTAACGGCGCCCATGGCGACCGAGCTCGTTGCGCTCGGTGCGACGCTGCTGGCTTCCGGCCGCAGGCGCCGCAGACGCTCCAGAGCCCTGCGCGTTCGGCGTGGGGCCACTGCGCGGCACGCTCCTCGGCACCGACATGCCCGCAGGCCGCGAATCCGGCGCGCCTGGGGTTCCAGCGCTACGCTGTGTAGTGCGCGGCGTCGACCTCGGCGTGCTTATACCGCCAGCAGGGCGCCCGGCATCGGCTCCTTGGACCTCGCGCACATCCTGCACCGTGCGCATCTCTTGAAGCTCTTCCGGGAGCTCCTTGCTCGCACGCATGGCCGCAGGAACCTGAGATTGCGCGACCTTCTCCTGCGACTTCTGGCCATCCTTGGTGTAGTAGGAGTAATAGTACTCCGAACCAGTTCCCTCGACGAACGTGGCGCACAGGCCCATGACGTTCGCACCGGCGCTCGCCATCTGCTCGTACGCTTGCTGCAGTTCGCTTCGCTTAGCCTTTCCTGCACGGCACACGAGAATACATGCGTCCACGATGACGCCGAGCACCGCCGCATCGACGAACGTGCCTACAGGCGGCGTGTCGTATATGACGTAGTCGTACGCCTCCTTGACCTCCTCGTTGAACGCGAGCATACGCTTGCTGGCCAACAAGTCGGCAGGGTTGGGAATCGAGGGTTCGCAGTCGAGGAAATCCAGGTTCGCCACCGTGGTCTTCGCGACGGCCTTCTGCAGCGTGACGCTGCGCGTAAGAACCGCGAACAAGCCGTTCTCGGGATGCAGCTGCAGCATGCGCGCCAAACTGCGACGGCGCATATCACATTCAATGAGGAGCACCTTGTTACCCGCCGTGGCGACAGCCTGGGCAAGGTACCACGCTGTAGTCGTCTTGCCTTCGTCGGGCACCGAGCTCGTAAGCAGGATAGTGCGAACCGGATTGTCGATGGATTGGAAGCGGATGTTCGCAAACAGCGTCTTGGCGGCGTTCTGCACCTCAAGGAGGTTAGATGCCGACTTCTTTTGCTTCTTTGGCATGATACCCTCCTTTAGGCCTTGATGACCGGGATACGGCCGACGACGGTGATGCCCAGAAGCTCGGCGGCTTCCTCGGCAGAACGAACGCGCGTGTTGGCCATGTCGGCGATAACGATGATTGCTATGGCGACGAACAGGCCGGCCAAGAAGGCCACGGCCGTGTACATGAGGCGCGGAGGCCCAGATGGGCTCAGGGGCTCGCTCGCCTTGTCGATGACATTGATCGACTGCACGTCCATAACCTCGCGGGCTATCTCATCCGTTGTATCGGCAAGCTGATTGGCGATAATCGCGGCGTTAGACGGTGATGCGCCGGTAACCGATACCGTGATGACGCGCGTCGTCGTCGAACTGTCGACCCTGGTAGTGTAGCCGTCAAGGGACTCCATGTTCACGGCAGCAGCAGCTTCGTTTTGCACGCGCGTGGACTTGATGAGAGCCGCCACGTCGTTGGTGAGCATCTGCGAAGCCGAAAGATCGGCGTTCGTGATGCCATCGCCCTGTGACTGCGATTTGGTAAGAACGTACATCGAAGTTTCAGCCGTATAGGTATCGGCCATAAGGCCAAAGCTAACCGCCGCAGCGACAATCGCAAAGATGATGGGCAAAGCCACGACCACCATCAGATGCTTGCGCATGAGGGCGAACAGTTCTAGTAATGTCACGCGCCCGATCCTTTCATACTTAGGGCAGAATACTGCATAAAACCAACGAATCGATATAGTACCATCTTCGTGTCCGATATGACGCGCACAGATGCATACGGCCACATTAGATTCGCGAATGGTGGCTAGCTCGCTTTGAATCCATTGCCCGAATCGCGAGCATCGCGGTTCGCCTACATCATAAAGAAGCGTTAAGCGGCGGCCGCTTCTTCCCGCTGCTCGCGCTCCAACACGATTTGCATCGCCGCAATCGCGCATTCGATTTGATCGTCGTCGGGCTCGCG
This sequence comes from uncultured Eggerthellaceae bacterium, assembly GCA_946631805.1. The sequence continues at coordinate 123 of CAMPAJ010000205.1, read as the reverse complement.
CGTCGTAAGGTACTGCATCTGCATTCCGGGCCACAAAATGACCTTCACGAGCGGGTTGTCGGGATGGCTTCCCGCCCACTTGACCGTGATCTCGTAGCTAATGCCGGCGATGACGGGCATGAG
>CAMPAJ010000204.1 GCA_946631805.1 uncultured Eggerthellaceae bacterium | reverse complement strand
GAGCTCGCCGAACAGTACGCTACGCGCATCGTCAACCTCGCCGACGGCGTCATACGCTCCGACACCGACCCGTACGAGCCCACCGCGCAAGAAGTAGCCGCCGTACAGGCCAAGCCGTCGAGGCGCACCAGCATGTCGTTCCTCACGGCGCTCTCGCTTTCGGCCAACAACCTCATGACGAAAAAAGGCCGCACCATCATGACGGCCATCGCCGGCTCGATCGGCATCATCGGCATCGCGGCCATCCTCTCGCTTGCGAATGGCGTGAACAACTACATCAAAACCGTCGAGGAGGAAACGCTTTCAGTATATCCGCTGCAAATCATGTCGACGGGCTTTGACTTCACGACGATGCTCGTGGGCATGGGAAGCGGAAACGATGACGGCGACGAAAGCTCGGGTGACACCACAGCTGCCAGCGGCAGCCTCGCCAACGAAATAACGGGCGAGCTCCCCGAAGGTCAAATCGGCGAAGCGCGCATGATAAGCCGCATGTTCGCAAGCTTCGGCAACAACGACTTGGCGGCGCTCAAGGACTACTTCGACAGCGGCGAGAGCGGCATCGAGCCCTACGTGAGCAGCATCTACTACGAATACGCCGTGACGCCGCAAATCTTCGACGCCAACACGAAAAACGGCGTACGCCAAGTCAATCCCGACACGTCGTTCTCGTCGCTCGGCATCGGTTCCACAACGTCGACGAATTCGATCATGTCGATGTCGATGTCGACCGACGTATTCGAGGAAATGATGGAAAGCGATGTCGTAGCCGACCAGTACGACGTCGTGGCCGGCCATTGGCCCGAAAAAGACAACGAGCTCGTACTCGTGCTGTCACAAACGGGACGCATCAACGATTTCATGTCCTACGTACTTGGCCTGCGCGATTCCAAAGAGCTCAAAGACATGGTCAAGCAGTTCACCGACGAAGAGGAAGTCGACACGCCCGACAACACGATAACCATCACCTACGACGACATCCTCAACATCAAGTTCAAGCTCGTCAACGCCACGGACATGTACAAATACGACGCCGAACGCAAGGTGTGGGTCGACAAGACTGACGACAAGAAGTTCATGAAGAAGGCCGTCGAGAACGGCGAGGACCTCGTCATCGCCGGCATCGTGCGCCCCAAGCCCGAAGCCAACGCGCTCGCGCTCACCATGGGGCTGTATTACACGCAAGGCCTCACGCGCCATATCGTCGAGACGGCGGCGCAATCGCAAATCGTGAAGGACCAGCTGGCCGACAACAAGGTGGATGTGTTCAGCGGCAAGAAGTTCGACGAGCTCGAAGACGAGAACAAGAACGAGTTCGACATGAGCTCGCTGTTCACGATCGACGAAGACGCCATTTCCGCCGCATTCAAGTTCGATACCAGCGCGTTCGACATGTCGGGCATGGATTTCTCGAACCTTGACCTTTCGGGAGCGGACCTTTCGAGCCTCGACTTTTCGGACATGGACCTTTCGGGCCTCGATTTCTCGCAAATGGATTTCTCGAAAATGGACCTGTCGCAAATCGACCTCTCCTCGCTGGACGTATCGGAGCTCGGGTTGGATAACGTCGATCCGTCGCAGCTCGGCGTCGAGGCCCCCGACCTCTCGGGGCTGAACGTCGATGCCCCGCAGATGTCGGGCGAGCAGATCCGCGAGGCTGCGTTGCCGGGCGTGACCGACGAGCAGCTCGCCGAGGCGCTGCAGAGCATCGATGTAAAGGTAACCGACCCCGATGCGCTGAACAGCGTCGCCTCGGAGCTGGGCACGCAATACGCCGTATGGCAAATCCAGCACCCCAACGGCACCGTAGCCGAATTCCTGGGACAAGCTGACCTTACGGGCTACGTTAACCAAGTCGTGGGCGCCGTCGACACCGAGGACATAGCGCGGCAGCTCAACCAAAAGCTCGCCGGCCTCATGAACACATCGGAAGACGCCGTCAACCAGGAGCTGACGAACCGGGTGTTCGGCGCATACGCCAACCAGATGTCCGAAAGCATGCAAAAGCAGCTCGGCGCCATCATGCAGGACTACATGACCGACGTCATCGAAAAGTACACGACGAACGTCATCGCGCCCGCCCTGACGAAGGCCATGGGCAAAGCCATGCAGGACGCCATGACGCAGTACGCCGAAGCAATAACGAAAGCGCTGCAAACGCAAATCGGCACGATGATGGAAAAAGCCATGGGCAAGCTCGCCGATAACCTGGGAAGCGCCCTGGCGGGAGCCTTCGGTGCATTCGACGCCGATTCGTTTGCCGACTCGTTCCAGAACGCCTTCAGCTTCGACCAGGACGCTTTCGCCGATGCCTTCAAGTTCGACATGGACGAGGAGGAGCTCACCGAGCTTATGACGTCCATGATGCGGGTCGAAGAGCACTCGTACGACAACAACCTCAAGAAGCTGGGGTATGCCGAATTCAACAAGCCGTCCGAGATAAGCCTCTTCCCCAAGGATTTCGAAAGCAAGGAGCACGTCATCCAGATTCTGGACGGCTATAACGACGACATGCGCGCCACCGACGAAGACAAGGTCATTTCCTACACCGACATCGTCGGCACGCTCATGGATTCCGTGACCACCATCGTCAACATGATTTCGTACGTGCTCATCGCGTTCGTGGCCATCTCGCTCATCGTATCGTCCATCATGATCGGCGTCATCACGTACATCTCGGTGCTCGAGCGCAAGAAGGAAATCGGCATCCTGCGCTCCATCGGCGCGTCCAAGGGCGACATCAGCCGCGTATTCAACGCCGAGACCGTCATCGAGGGCCTTATCGCCGGCTTGCTCGGCGTCGGTGCCACGGCGCTCGGCTGCATACCGGCCAACGCCATCGTGTACAGCATGTTCGACGTGCCCAACGTGGCGCTCCTGCCCCCGCAGGCAGCCGCCATCCTCGTTGGCATCAGCGTGTTCCTGACGTTTATCGCCGGCCTCATCCCGTCACGTTCGGCAAGTCGCAAGGACCCGGTCGAGGCGCTGAGGAGCGAGTAATCTGTGGCTGTGCTTTGCGTGAAAATGGCTCCGACCCTTTTTCACATTGGCTGGGTATTCGCGTTTTCGATAACTGGGAGATTCCTTTGCGAATAGGGGCCCTGCGGAAACGCTGCGCCACATTGGGGTATTATGTGACATTCGAGCAAGTAGTTACGGGGACCTGGGCGGCAGATCACGCGCCCGCCCCTTCGCGAATCGAGGAACCACATGCCCATACGCATACCTGACGCACTACCCGCCACTGACCAGCTGGCAAGTGAGAACATATTCGTCATGACGGAATATCGCGCCATGCACCAGGATATCCGTCCTTTGCGCGTGGTGCTGCTCAACCTCATGCCCACGAAAATCGCCACCGAGACGCAAATCTTGCGTAAGCTCTCGAACACGCCGCTGCAAATCGAGATCACGCTCCTGCGCATGGCGAGCCACGATTCCAAGAACGTTTCGGAACAGCACCTCGAAACGTTCTACCGCACGTTCGGCGAAATCGAGCACGAGCACTTCGACGGCATGATCATCACGGGTGCTCCTGTGGAATTGCTGGAATTCGAAGATGTGGACTACTGGCCGGAACTGTGCGGCATCATGGAATGGTCACGCACGCACGTACACTCTACGCTGCACATTTGTTGGGGAGCGCAGGCGGGCATCTATTACCACTACGGAATTCGCAAGCACGAGCTCGAGGCCAAGATGTCGGGCGTGTTCCTGCATCGCCAGACCAAGATCACTTCCCCGCTGCTGCGCGGGTTTGACGACTTGTTCTGGGCACCGCACTCCCGCTATACCGAGGTGCGCGCCGAAGACATAGAAGCGCATCCGCACCTGGAACTGCTCGCGGTATCGGACGAAGCGGGCGTCTACATTGCCAAGAGCACGAATAGCCGTCATTTCTTCGTGTTCGGGCATCCTGAATACGATCGCGCCACGCTCAACGGCGAGTACGAGCGCGACGTCGCGCGCGGCCTGGACATCGCCGTGCCGGCGCATTACTACCCCGACGACGATCCGAACAATCCGCCGCTTTCCCACTGGCGCGCGCATGCACAGCTCCTGTACACGAACTGGCTGAACTAC
>CAMPAJ010000203.1 GCA_946631805.1 uncultured Eggerthellaceae bacterium | reverse complement strand
CGTCGATGGCCTCTTGCGGCACGCGGAAATCCTTAAGCTCGACGCCGTCGAACTTGGCGGTGAGCTCGCGCAGGCACTCGTCGCCCCGCTGGCGCACGTCCTCGACGATCTGCGTGGCAATCTGCATCGCGCTGGCGTTGAAGGCGCTCTTGCGCTGCAGGTGGGCGTTGCTGAACTCCTCGCCATTCTGGAGGATGACTCTTCTCATGCTTGTTCCTTTCCCAATGTGTATTTTGGGTCTGACCCCAAATACACATTTCTACGATACGCCGCCGGCGGTCACTTTCAGGTCGTGCGTCTGGGCCTGCGCGAGCAGCTTCGACGCCAGGACGCGCACGCGCGCGTCGGTTCTGAACGATGCGTTGTTCGCGAAGAAGCGCGCCGTCGATGATAGCACCTCGTCGGTGATTGCCAAGTTGTTTTCGCGCAGCGTCGTGCCCGTGGCGGTGATGTCCACGATGCATTCCGACATGCCGGTGAGCGGGCCGAGCTCGATGTTGCCGTGCAGCTGCACGATTTCGACCTGGATGCCGCGCCGTGCGAAATGCTCGCGCGCGATGCCGGGGTACTTGGTGGCGACGCGCAGCGAGCCTTGGCGCCGGTAGTGCTCGGCGACCTGCTCTTGTGCGCCTTCGGGCTGCGCCACGATGAAGCGGCAGGCCCCGAAGCGCAGGTCCGCGAGCTCGACGACATCGCAGCCCGATTCGATGAGCGAATCCTCGCCGCAGATGCCGCAATCGGCCGCACCCGACTCGACGAACACGGGCGCGTCGGAGGGCCGCACTATTATGTAGTCGACGCCCGGGTTGCTGATGATGAGCGCGCGCCCGGGATGGTCGAGGCCGGTCACGTCCAGGCCGGCCGCCGCGAGCGCCTCAATCGAATCGGGGCCGAGCGAGCCCTTGGGAACGGCAATGCGCAACGGCGCGTCCGCGGCCTTGTTGGCGCAAAGGCGTATGGCCGCCTGCACCTCTTCCAAATAGAATGCGAAACCGGCGGCCGGGCGCGGCACGCCGTAGACTCCCAGCATGTTGTCGTAGCGCCCGCCGCTGCCGAGCGGCGTGCCCAAGCCGGGCGCGAACGCCTCGAACACCATGCCCGTGTAGTAGTCGAACGAGCTCATGACCGAGAAGTCGACGACGACGCGCTCGGCGAGGCCCTCGTCACACAGCAGGTCGTACATTTCCTGGAAACGGTCGAGCACTTCGCCGCAATCCAGGTCAGCCGCGATTTCGCGCGCTTCCTCGATTGCCTCGCGGCCGCCCCGCACGCGCGCGAGGCGCTTGATGGCCTGCGCGAACGGAGTGCCAAGCCTATCGGCCTCGTCGCACAGCTCGTTGAGCTTGACGAAATTGGAATCGTGGAACGCGTCGAGTGCCTGCGTTTTCCACTCGCTCGAGGCGCCTGTGGCCTCGAGCAGCGCACGCAGCACGCCGACCGTCGCGATGGAAAGCTTGAAGTCGGTCACGCCAGAGACGTCCATGGCGCCCACGAACAGGCGGACGACCTCGGCATCCGCCTCGGCACCGGATGGGCCGATGCACTCGATGCCGATCTGCTTCTTCTCGCGCGCATCGGAGCCGACTTGGCCTTCGACCTCGCGAAACACGCGCTGGATATAGCGCAGCCTGAAAGGCCCGGGGGCGTCGCCCAAACGCGTGGCGCACATGCGCGCGACCTGCAGCGTGACGTCGGGGCGCATCGTGACCAGGTTGCCCTGCGCGTCGAAGAACTTGAACGGCGAGGCCGGCACGCGCCCGCCCTCCCGCATGACGGCCATGCTCTCGAGCGTCGGCGTCTCGATGGGCGCGTATCCTGCCTGCGCGAACAGGTCTTGGACGCGGCGCACGATCTGCTCGCGCTCGGCCGCCTCGTCGGCGAGCACGTCGCGGAATCCTTGTGGTGTCGTGTAGTTCATGTTCACTTCCTTCAAAATGTGTATTTGGGGTCAGACCCAAAATACACATTGGACCTCGTTTGTAACTCGTAGTACTTTAGCACAGTAGAGTATTAAAGTACTCTCTTCCTCATTCTCTCCATTTCACGCGCTCGACTATCCCTCGACCGATTCCCGTCAAGCGTTGAACTTGTTTCGCAGTAAGGCCCGAACGCCTGAGCGCGGCGATCGCCTCGTCGCGCCGAGCTTTGTCAAGTGCGCCAACATCGGATGGCGAAAGGCCTCCCAAAACCCGACTCGCGAGCTGCATGGCCGCCTGGTCCCCATGACGCCGTCCGGCAGATTCGAGCACCACCTTAGGACTGGATTCCCTTTTTCTCTTGGCAATGTGGGCGTCCACGAACGGCCCGAGGCCCCCAACGACTTCCAACACGAAGCCCGTGCTCGTCATGCCGCTCGAATGAAGGTAGTCGTTATAACTGCTCCATCGGTACTCGCATGTTTCGCTTAGCCCCTCTTCCACGGGATTCAAATGGATATAGCAAACAGCTATTATCAGGTACTCGTCGGAATCAATAGGGATGCTTTTATACCTGCCCGAAAATACATGTCCTACATGGTTGTGCTTTCCGTTGAAGTAAACAGCGTAACCGCTTTGCAGCTTTTGCATTACGCGCGGCATCGCTTGGTATTCGACATGCGCAAGAAGATGGACGTGGTTGGACATGAGGCACCATGCGAGCACTTCGGCATTCGCGTCCTCAATTGCAGAGGTGAGCATCTTAAGGAAAACGAGCCTGTCCTCGTTGTCTTCGAATAGGATTTTCCCACCTTCACCTCGCAATATGATGTGATAGATATCAGCTTCGCTTCGTTGCCTTACGCTTCTTGGCATGGCGACTCCTTTCTCTAGATGTGTATTTGGGGTCTGACCCCAAATACACATTCGTCACATCTTGCTAGCCTTGCGTCGTGCCGCAAACGCGCGCAAGCGGATGCGAACAGCCCGCGGGATACGGGCCACGGCATCGCCGAGCCGATACGTTTGCGATTCGCGCCATTCGGCTGCGGCGCGCTCGGCCGCATCGCCGGTGCCGAGCATGTAGAAATTGAATTCGAGACGTTGTTCGAGGGAAAGGCCCGCTACGAACGCATCGCGCTCGGCTTGGGTAAGGGCATCGTTCCAATCGCGTGCGATTGCCTGGCACCACTTTCCCACCTCGCGGCCGGCGGCCTGCACGAAAGCGTCGTCGAGCTCGTCGGCGTGCTCGGCCACCCATGCGCGGATCTGGCTTACGCAGATGCTGTGGCCGAGCACGTTGTCGACCGAACGGCGGGAAGCTCCCATGATGGAGCCCGCACGCTGTCGGCGCAGGTAGAGCGGTTCGTTCAGAAACGAGCTACGCTGCGAGGCAACGAGCACGTTCCAGCCAAACAGCACGTCCTCGTGGATGATGCCTTCGGGAAAACGGATATGCTCGCGCTCTACGAGCTCACGGCGCACCATGCGCAGCGCACCTTGGGGGAAGTACTGGCCGCGGTCCGAGAAGAATGTGAAAAGCTCGCGGCCCGTCGCGATGCCTTCGAAAGGCTCGCGATTCGAGAAATCCTCGTTCAAGATGTCGTAAACGGCACCATCTTCGTAATACGATTGAGCAGAAAAGTACAGCTCGTCGAGCTTTTGGGCGTCGGCGCGCGCAACGAGCTTGGCCAGGGCATCGGCCACCAAGCCGTCATCGGCGTCCACATACATGACATAGCGCCCCCGCGCCCGGTCGAGCGCAACGTTGCGCGCTGCGCCCGGGCCGCCATTCTGCGCGCGCTCGACGAGTACGAAACGCGGGTCATTCCCAATAGCGGCACGAGCCGCGGCCACCGAGCCGTCACTCGACGCGTCATCCACGACAACGCATTCGAAATCGCCAGCGGTCTGGGCTTTAAGCGATTGCAGGCACTCAGCAATGTAAGGCTCGCAATTGTACGATGCCACGATGACGGTTATGTCCGGAAGAGCCGTGGTTTCTTGCATAACGCCTCCGATTCTAAAAAATGTGTATTTGGGGTCTGACCCCAAATACACATTTTGATGTTAAACACACTGCCGAAGCCAATGTGTATTTTGGGTCTGACCCCAAATACACATTATGCGTCGAGTTTGCTGGCGAGCAGCTCGTTGATGAGCTTGGGATTGCCCTGGCCCTT
>CAMPAJ010000202.1 GCA_946631805.1 uncultured Eggerthellaceae bacterium | reverse complement strand
ATCGAAAGCGCCATATGAAGAGGAAAGCCGCCCTTGGGCGGCTTTCCTGTTAAGCGAAATTGCAAATTAAACGAGCGTTTCTGCAACGCTAATGCTTGGCTCCCTGCGCCTCCTTGAGGGCCTCCTCGGCCTTCTCGAGGTGAACCTGGCTCAAGGGCTTGCGACCCCACTTGGCGTTCCAAACGATGAACGTGCCAAGGCCCGTGAAGAACAGGCCAAACACTGCCAGCATGAACGAGCCTAGGTGCACAAGGCCAGTCATGGCATGCTCTCCTCCCAGGAACAGGTCAAACCCGGTGTTGAACATGTTGTAGCCACCGACGGGAATCAGGCACGAGAAACCCTGACCGAACTGGCTTGCGAGCCATTGGGACAGGCCCGGCAGGCAGAAGATAGCGCCGCACATCCAGCCGCCCATCAAGATCCACACATGCTTAGCGGTCGGAACAGCAGCCTTGACGGCCAGCCAGATGATCTGGAAGACCGCGCAGATAAGGCCACCGCCAACGAACGCGCGAGCGCCGATGGTCAGCGATACGAGCGGATCGGTCGACGTGATGATGGCAGCGGGCGTCTCGGGCGGAACCCAGCCGAGCATACCCGCAACGTAGCCCATGGCGATGCACACGATTGCACCCACGGCATTAAACCATATTACAAGCCAAGCACCTGGCCAAATAGACTTACCAAGCGATTCGCCCTTAGTCCAAGGAACGACCATCTTCATGCCGACGGCCATGGCGAAACCAGCGAACGGGAACAGCGCACCGAACGTCGCCCATTCTTCGAAATACTGGTAAATGGCCAGACCACCCAGAATGAAGCCGATGACGCCCAGGCTTACGAGCACCGCACCGCCCTTGAAGAATTCCATTGCAGTGCCAGTTAACGCAGCATTCCAGAAGCCGAATAGACCCTGCGCAATAATCGCAAACAAACCGCCGAGCAGGAAACTGTAAATAACTGTCTTATACGGTTTCATTATCATCCCCTTACTATACTCGTGCTGGAATATCCCCTAATTACCAGCTTTTACAACTGATTAATTATACAAGCTCAACCAACACCCTGTAAACAGCGCATACCAGACCGCATAGGAAAAGGTAACCCAACCCTATTTAGGCTTGCGCACATTCAACGCAACAGCGCTAAACCTCACCTGCTCGTCAGTTTCCACCGTCTGGACCTTGCGATTTGCCTTGAATCCCATATCGGCCTCGACCTCGAATTCGTCCACAACCTCGGGCGCCTCAAACCCCGCAACCGCAAGCTGCGCGAACAGCTCCTCGCGAGGACGTCCCGCCTGGATGCTGTTACCCATCTGGCGTGCCTTGGCCACGACCTCTTCATCGCGCGCCACGTCCGAGAATATGGTTTCAAGAATGAGAAGTCCACCCGGCTTGAGGACGCGGTAGAATTCCTGGAGCGTCTTCTGGCTGTCATACACGAGCGTCATGACGTTGTTGATGTACACGGCGTCCATCGTGTTGTCGCCGATGCCAGCAGCCATGAGGTCTTCGGGATACGCAACATAGAAGTCCATGTTGCTCTGCTTTAGGTGGTTCTTGCGCCATGCGCGCTCCGAATCGGCCTTGGCCTCTTCGATGTAGGCCGGCGACCAGTCGACGCCGATAGCGCGTCCGCCTTCGCCCACGAGCGCAGAAATCTTGAACACGCCCTTGCCGCGACGGCAGCACACGTCGAGCACGCGTTGGCCCTTGAGCGCCGGGAGCGTCATGCGGCTCATCGAAGCGAAACCGAACTCATGCTCGCGACCATGATAGTAGGCGTCGATGCTGAGCTCCTGCGGAACCTCAACAGGCCTTTCATCGTCGACACGAACACCCTCGGCTTCGCGCTGTTTAGGCACTGACGAGGCCACGCGGTTCAACCCGGCGGCGCTTCCCATATCGAGCGCATTGCGCTCGGTAAGCTGAGAGCTGCGCACCTCTTCCTCCAGATCGCTGAGCTCCCTCACGCGAGCGGTAAGGCTCTTGCGGGCCTCGTCGACCTTGAGCTCGTCGTTGTGCGCGTAGTACTTCTCGTTTCCGTAATGCGAGATGAACTGCGTGGTAATCGTGCGCGTGGTCAGCTCTGCCAGGAACACGAGCATCTCACGGTTGTTGCCGAACGAATCCTCGATGAACGTGAAAGCGTTGTTCATCTTGGACTGCGCTTCGTCCACTGCAGGTGAAATCTTGTCGACTTCGGCGCGATAGGCCTTGTTGACCGTTTCGAAGGCAGCTGAACCAGCTTCGGTCTTCTCGTACGCGCAGGCGTTCACGATATCGCGCATCTTGCGAATGAACAGGTTCTCGCTGCGGATGAACGCCTGCTTGGCGGTGCCGGCAGCCTGCTTGCGCTCGAGCGCCTCTTCGCGAGCGTGCAGCGGCGCCACGATGGCATCGTCCACCGTTGCGCCATCCAGGAGCAGCGGCTTTGCCGCACGCAGCTCATCGCGCAATGCGACGACGAGGCTCTCCTGGTCGAGCGCTTGCGCGCACTGCGTCGACAGCGCGTCCAACACTAATCCCAAAAGCGCGATGCGCTCGTCAAACTGGGCTTCCTTGGCCCGCTTCACGACTTCCCGGCTCGCACTGCCGGCCAAGATCTTGCCAATCTGGTAATCCGAACGGTACTTCTCGAACAAGCTGTAATACACCGAAAAACGGTCGGCGATGTCGTCATCGCGCAGGAACTGCACGAACAGCTCCCGATCGCACGTCTTGCCCATCTTCTCGTACAACGTGATGACCTCAGCTAAATCTTCCCAGCCACGCGCGGTCACGAAGCTCTTGCCGCCGCCCGGCTTTGACTCGACCTTGTAGAAACAGTCGGGCTTTGCCTCGAGGAACGTGGTGACGGCAGGATGAATCCCCTTTTCGGACGCATAGCGCTTCCATGCCGAGTAATCGGGCTCCACATCGATCTCGCGCAGGCGGTCAAGCGTGACAATATCGAATTCGTGGACCGACTTGTTGTACTCTGGCGGGTTGCCAGCGCACACGATAACCCAATCCTGGGGCACTTTATGACGACCGAACGTTTTGAACTGCAGGAACTGCAGCATGGAGGGATACAGCGTCTCCGAAACGCAGTTGATTTCATCGAGGAACAATATGCCGCGCCGTTCGCCGGTCTTTTCCATGTAATCGTAGATGGCACTCACAATTTCACTCATCGTGTACTCGGAGGCTTCGTATTCAAAGCCCTCGAACTCGCAGTGCACGATGCGCGGGAGGCCGAGCGCGCTCTGGCGCGTGTGATGCGTCATTGAATACGACACGACACCGATCTGCAGCTCCTGGGCGATTTGCTCTATGATGGCCGTCTTACCGATGCCGGGAGCACCAACGAGGAACATGGGGCGCTGGCGAGCGGGGCTAATGATGTACATGCCTGCGTCGTCTTTTTGCAAATACGCTTCGACTGTATCCTTGATCTGCTCTTTTGCGGTGGCAATGTTCATGCCGTTTACCTCCTATAGTTCGCTCTTGAAGCGATTTATGCCTTCTTCGTCTATGAGCACCCGCATAGCCCAGGGGGGTACATTCGGTATGTAGTTGTCACCTTCGTCTATGAAGATGAAGGCGGTGTCGTAATCTGGCGCAGCCTCGGGGAACTGCCCCAGACCGTCCGTAAAGTAGATAAGCCCTTTCATATCGGGCAGCTCTCCCCTATCGCGCAATTGGTTCACGTAGGCAAAAGCAGGTCGGAAATCGGTACCGCCCATTCCGCGGATGAAGAAGCCGTCCATGAACGAATCGACATCCCTCAGGTCGGTTATCTTGGTGTCGGCTTGGACCTTCGCATCGCATTGCACGACGTGGATGTTCACGGCATGAGCGTAGTCCTCGGATTTCTTTATGACGTTGAACGTATGCTCGACGAACTTCTTCACGAGCTCGCCTTTGCACGACTCGGACGTGTCGATGCAGATCACAAAATCGCGGATGCGCTGCGTTTCCTTGTATTCAAGAGGCTCGACGAGCGGCATGTTGCCGTAGAGCTCGAGCCCGTACGTGTAGAACACGTAATCGTACTCGTCATCGTTGATCTTCATCTCTTCCGAAATCACCGAAAAACGCCGCAGGAAGTCGGTGTAGTCGTACTTCTT
>CAMPAJ010000201.1 GCA_946631805.1 uncultured Eggerthellaceae bacterium | reverse complement strand
GTGGCTGCAGAATCGCTCAAGACCCACCGCCCAGGGCTCGCGGGGCTCCGTTCTTCTTATTCATTAAAGGGGACAGTCCCCTTTAATGCATCAGGTTGCCTAGCGGGCGATGACGATGACGTTGTCTTGCTCGTTGACGGAGTCCACGTCGCAGGGGATGATGTCGACCTGGTCGAATACCGATTCCAGTAGTGCTACCTGGTCGTGCAGGAATTCTGACCCGGGCCCTTCGAGGGCCGAGACGATGTTGGTTAGGTACACTCCTCCGGGTGCGAGCCGATTGCGGACGGCTTGGGCGAATTCGCGTGTGGTTAGGTGCGCGGGTGGCGTTCCGGCGTCGAACGTATCGTTTACCACGGCGTCGTAGCGCTGTTCGGTCGATTGCAGGTGGGCGAGCGCGTCGTTGCAGATCAGGCGCAAGCGCCCCGACATTTCGGTCTCGTATTCCTCGATGAGCCGGTCGAGGAAGAAGTAATGGCGAGCGATCGCCGTGATGGCCGGGTCGATTTCCACTGCATCGACCACGACATCCGGATGGTTGGCAATCAGGTGCTCGGGGTAGTCGTATCCGCCGCAGCCGAGCACGCATACGGTGCGTATGCGGGGGTTGAGCTCGAACATCAAGTCGTAGCGTTTGAGGTACTCGAACACGAGCTCGGTGTAGCGTTCGTCGAGGTACGTGCCCGACTGGACTATGCCGCCGACCTCGAGGAGACGCACCGGAGTCCCTTCGTCGTCGGTCACCTCGTACACGCGCGCCTTTCCGAACATGGTCTTGAACCGCGCGTAGGTACCAGGGCCGTAATTCCGCCATGCCCACGCTGCACATGCGCATGCTGCGGCAAGGGCGAGGCCGCAGGCGGCTAACATGCGTCGATTGCGCGCGATGCAGGGCATGGCGGTCCTTTCTGGACAGGTTTTGGTTGGCGTCTTTCCTGTCTATGCAAGCGTTATTGTACACAAGTCGGCTTCGGGAAAAACCTATCCAGGGGAAACGCCCTCGTACGCCTACCTTGTGTACATTAAGCCCGCGCAAGCACAGCCCGCTCCTGCAATGCGTTTGTGCAAAACGCCGAATGTCGGTCACTCGCCTGATTAATATGATGTCTGTTTTGGCTCGACTTTATTATTAGAGTGGGTCGAGGCGAATCTAAGGAACGCCTCGAGTAAGAGAGATTCTGCACAAACAATTAGTATCGTTTACTGGGAGCCGTCCTACGACATGGGCTGCTGCTTGGTCGTGGTGTAGCGGAGCTCCCGGGGAAGGGAGGTTGGCACATGCGCGCCTTAGACCTTTCGAGAATCTCCGACGCCGACCTTAAAGCCTGCGCCGCCATTGCGCAGCAGGCGGGGGTCGATCTGAAGGATTGCTACCAATGCGGCAAGTGCACGGCGGGATGCCCCCTGGCGGAGGGCATGGACCTCATGCCGCGCGAGGTCATCCGTTACCTGCAGCTCGGGGCAATCGACGTTGTGCTCGAAGCCAAGACGCCGTGGATATGCGCTCAATGCGACGTATGCTCGAGCCGCTGCCCGCAAAACGTCGACATCTGCTCGACGATGCGAGCTGTGCGTCTCGCGTCCAAGCATGCGGGGAAGCGGCCTGTCCCCGAGGCGGATATCTTCGACGACGAGTTCATCGCCAACGTCAAGTCGCACGGTGTTTCGAACGAGCAGTACCTAGCCGCCGCCTACAACATCAAGTCGGGTCACTTCATGCAGGATGCGGGCAACGCCACGCGCATGCTCAAGCGCAGGATGGTTGGCGTGGCTATCCACAACACGCAGGGCCGCGCCGAAGTTGCGGCGCTCGTCGATCGCGCTTTGGCTGCCGATGCGGCGCGTCGTGCATCTGACGCGGCTGAGGGAGGTGAAGCGTAGCATGAAGAACTATGCCTATTTCCCCGGCTGCTCCGCCGAGACCACGGGCAAGTCGTTTACCGTTTCGATGAACTACGTTGCCGACGCAATCGGCTTTTCGATGACCGAAATCCCCGATTGGAACTGCTGCGGAACTTCGGCAGCAGCGCTGACGAGCCCCGAGCTGGCCGTCGCGCTCCCCGCGCGCAGCTTGGCCATCGCCGAGCGCGAATTGCCCGGCATGGACGTCATCGCCTCGTGCGCTGGCTGCTACCGTTCGCTTAGGACCTCGCTGACCTACGCGCGGGCGAGCCAGCAGAACCTCGAGGAGGTGCGCGGACTCATCGACATGCCGTACGATGCCGCCGCCAACGTCGTGAGCTTGCTCGAGGCGTTTTCGGACGACGAGGTGAAGCAGGCCATAGCGAGCAAGGTCGTCAAGCGCCTGCGCTGCCTGAAGGTCGCTTGCTACTACGGCTGCGCCATGGTGCGACCCGCCGAGGTCTGCGACTTCGACGACGTCGAGGACCCGCAGAGCATGGACGAGCTCATGGAGCTGTGCGGTTTCACGCCTGTTGACTGGGCGTTCAAGACGGAGTGCTGCGGTGCCGCCCAGCAGATGGCCGTACCGGCGCAAGCGCGTCCCATGATCGAGCGCATCTTCCAAAATGCGCAGGCCAACGGCGCGGATTGCATCGTCACCTCGTGCCCGCTGTGCATGCTCAACCTGGATATGCGCGAAGCTGAGATCAACCGCACCCGCGTTGCGCGCGGCGAGGAGCCTTTCGACATTCCCTGCTACTACTTCACCGAGCTCATAGGTTTGGCCTTTGGCGGCGCGGTAGACGAGCTGGGCATCGACATACATTTCCACCCGGCCGAGAGGCTGCTCTTGCAGCGCGAGCTCGATTCGCTGGAGCTCGAAGAGGCCGAGCTTGCTGCCAAAGCCGAGGAGGAGCGCAAGAAGGCCGAGATGGCGCGCAAGATTGCAGAGAAAAAGGCTCAGAAAGCCGCCAAGGAGGCCGCGGCCAAGAAGGAGGCGGCCGTTGCCGATGGGGCTTCGGACCAGCCCGCCGAGGGTAAGGAGGGTTCGCGATGAGCAGGATAGGTGTTTTCCTTTGCTATTGCGGTAGCAACATCGCGGCGACGGTCGACGTCGAGGCTGTTGCCGAGATGGCGCGCACGCTTCCGGACGTCGTGTACGTCGAGACGAACAAGTACACGTGCTCGGACCCTGGCCAAGAGGGCGTCAAGAACGCCATCATCGAAAAAGGCATCGACCGCGTGGTCGTGGGTGCCTGCTCGCCGCGCATGCACGAGCCAACGTGGCGCAAGCTGCTCGCCGACACGCCGGTCAACCCCTACATGCTGGAAGTCGCTAACCTGCGCGAGCAGTGCTCGTGGGTGCATAAGGACCGCGAAGTCGCGACTGCAAAGGCTATGGACCTGGTCAAAATGGCCGTTGCAAAAGTCGCCCGGCTGCAGCCCCTCCACTCCATCCAGATCCCGGTGCACAAGCGCGCGCTGGTCATCGGCGGCGGCATCGCCGGCATGCAGACGGCGCTCGACATCGCGGATGCGGGCTACCAGGTAACCATCGTCGAGCGCGAGACGTCGCTCGGCGGCAAGATGGTCATGCTGGACAAGACGTTCCCCACGATGGACTGCTCGGCCTGCATCTGCACGCCCAAGATGTCGGAGGTGGGCAACCATCCCAACATCACGGTGAAGAGCTATTCCGAAGTCGAGAACGTGTCGGGCTACATTGGCAACTTCGAGGTGACCATCCGCGAAAAGGCCAAGTACATCGACTACAACCTGTGCACGGGCTGCGGCGCATGCGAGACGAAATGCCCGGCCAAGGTGACGAACGATTTTGAGCAGGGCATGTCGCAGCGCACGGCCATCTACAAGATGTTCCCGCAAGCGGTGCCAGCTAAGCCCGTCATCGACGCAGCACATTGTCGCAAGCTTAACGAGGGAAAATGCGGCGTATGCGCCAAAGTGTGTCCCACTGGAGCCATCAATTACGAGGATGAGGACAAGCTCACGACCGAAACGTACGGCGCGGTCGTTTTCGCCACAGGCTACAAGCTCATCGACTGGAAGCCGCTCTATCCCGAGTACGGCGGGGGCAAGTACGAAGACGTGATTACCGGCTTGCAGTTCGAGCGACTCGTCAATGCGTCGGGTCCCACCGAAGGGCACATCCTGCGTCCGTCCGACAAGACCGAGCCCAAGAACGTCGTCATCATCAAGTGCGTCGGCAGCCGCGACCCC
>CAMPAJ010000200.1 GCA_946631805.1 uncultured Eggerthellaceae bacterium | reverse complement strand
GAGGAGGCACTGCGCAAACTCGAGGAGGCGATGGCGTAATGAAGGACGCACGCGACATCATCATCCGCCCGATCATCACCGAGCATAGCTACGATTTGATCGAGAAGAACAAGTACACGTTCGAAGTGGCACGCGATGCCAACAAGATCGAGATCGCCAAGGCTGTCGAAGAGCTCTTCGACGTGCATGTCACGAAGGTCAACACCCTCAACGTCAAGCCGAAGCTCAAGCGCGTTCGCTACGTTGCCGGTTACACCCGCAAGTGGAAGAAGGCAATCGTCACGATCGAAGCCGGTCAAACGATCGAGATCTTCGCTTCGTAACTCGCTCATCACAAGCGACAACCTAAAGGGGCTCCCAAATGGGAGCCCCTTTTTGCGTACTTCCATCCCACCGTCCCGAGTGAGGAGGCGGAGGGCTGTTCGCTTGGCTTCGGCTACCCGGTTGTTCCGCCTCGAGCGAGTTGCCGGCCGAAGGGTGGGGTGTTCGCTTGGCTTCGGCTAACAAAAGTGAATTACAGGAATTGTGCCTGCAGAATCGCTCACACCCCACCCTTCGGCCGGCAACTCGCTCGAGGCTACCATTCAGGGGCGAATTCCAGGAATTAGCTAACCTGGTTGGGAATCAGCCAACCTGGTTGGGTGTATCAGTGTAAGTGTGATGCGCAGTCGGAAGCCTTTGGGATTAAGGTTCGGCAGCCCCTGGAGCATGAGGCGGTGGGTCTTGAGCGATTCTGCAGGCACAATTCCTGTAATCCACTTCAGTTAGCCGAAGCCAAGCGAAAGGCCCACCGCCTCATGCTCCAGGGGCGGCGGGATGGTAAAGTGGATGAAAAGAAGGACCTCCGAGCGGAGGTCCTTCGTAGTGGTGCTGATTGTGGGCGGGCAATCGCTTAGCCGTTCGTGGCGCCTTCGATGCGGCGGATGTGCTCTTCGCCTTCTTGGGCGAGCGCGTAGAACTCGTCGATGGTCTGGCGGATGCGGGGGAGGGCTTCCTGCTTGTACTTGCTGATGTCGTCGAGCGCTTGGATGGTCTCTGCGAACGATTGCCTGAGCGTGTCGACCGAGATGGAGGCTTCGGTTGCCTTTTGCTGAATCTCGGCGCCCTGCTCTTTGAGCATGGTCGACGTCGTGGCGATCATGTTGTTGGTCGTCTCGTTAAGCACGTTAATCTTCTCGAGCACGATCTTCTGGTTGTACAGCGCCCCGGCCACGGTGACGGCTACGCGCAAGGCCGATACGGTGACGTTTTCGGCGCGGTCGACTGCGCGGATGAGCTCGGCGTTGTTGCGGCGCAGGACGTTCATCGAAACGATGCCCTGCTGGTTGACGACCAGAAGCTGCTGGAAGTCGATGATTTTCTGGCGCAGCGGGAACAACACTTCTTCCTCGACGAACTTCACGCGCTCCGCGTCGGTGCCTTCGGTGGCTTTCGCCTCTTCGATGGCATTCGTCAGGTACGAGTCCAGGTCCAGGGCGATTTCGATTTGCTGGTTGAGCTGCTTCGTGAGCTCGCGCATCTGCATTTCCTCGAGCTCGAGCGTCACGTTGTCGTTCTTGAGCGTGACCTTGCCGTTTTCGAGGGATTCCACGATGTCGGAGATTTCGGCGTCAGCCGACTTGTAGCGCTCGAAGTAGCGGCGCACGGGGTTGAACAGGAATCCGCCCTTGCTCTTGGTGAAATCGATGCCCTTCGGGTCGAGGTCGCGCATCTTGACGGCCAGTTCTTCCAGGCTCTTGGCGACTTGGCCCGATTCGCCGCCCTGCTTGCTCAGCGTGCCGATGCGGCGGGCGAGCATCTCGTTTTTGGCGGCCGACTTCACGGCGATGTCGGAGCCCAGGTTGTCGATTGCCTGGGTGATCTCGCGTTTGGCTTCGAGCGAGTCCATGTCGACGACCATGATCTGCTGGCCGCGCTCGACGGCGGTCTCGTCGATGACCTTAGCCTGGGGTTCGGTCACGGCAAGTTCTTGTTCGACCTTCTGCTTTGTTTCTTCCAAATCGGGAACGCTCAAATCAAATGCCATGCTCAATCCTTTCTCGGTCTTTATCCCGCTTACTCCAAACGGCCTTTACGGTATATCCCTTTGACCATCGATTCCTGATCCAAGTAGCCAGCGCTGCTTGTGCGATTGCGCTTGGCTCCACGAGCGCGTCTCGTTGCGGCGCTGGCGCATGCGCGAAGCCGTTACTGGTAGTACTTCGTTTCCTCGACGAGCGTGCTCACTTCTTCGAGCAGCGCGGTGTTCCGCTCGGCGTTGGCGCTCGTCTCGAGCGAGTTCAGCTCGTTGCCGAACCGGTCGAGCTCCATGAGCAAGCGCTCGTTCGCCGCGACGATGCCGCGCATGTCGTTGAGGCTCATCTCGTAGACCTGGCGTTTTTCCTGGCGCAGGCTGTTGGGAACTGCATCGCGGTTGAACAGGCCCGTAATGGTGTTGCGCGCGTTGCGGTTGTAGTCGTCGACGTCGAAGGACTGAATGCGGCGCGCCAAAATGCTGGAATTGTGCGCGATCGCGTTCACTGCCGCATCGACGACTTCGGCGAACTTCATGTAGGTGAGGCTGCCTTCCTGGAACTTCTTGGCAATCTCGTTGTAGAGGTTCGTGCGCTTGACGTCGGTGCTGTCGAGTTCGGCCAACGCGTGTTTGGCATAGGTGCCCACAACGGAGGTCTTTTCGTATTCGCCCAGTACGCGTCGCACGTCTTCGACGGCGATGTCACTCTCGCCGACCGAGACCTGCTTGGCGGCGCGAGCCGTGAGGATGGCCCGCCCGTTAACTTTAATGGTTTCGTAAATGATGATCGCGCCTGCGACGATGCTGAGCACCATATTCGAAATCTGAGGGCTGAACGGGCTCAACCCCACATAGGCAGGCGAGAACAGAATGATGGCCAAAATGACCATGGCCACGTCGAAGATGATGACCGATCTCCACTTTTTCACGTGATCCTCCGATCGATTGACGTTATGCAAACTTTATCAGACTGAAGCGTTTTGTGGAGGGCTTGTAGACAAGCTGTTTCTACGGGTAGGATTTTCGTCCGTGTTAAACCGCTACCGACATCGTGCTGAATGAGGCGCGGGAGTTTATTGGCGCTCATGCGCGGCGGGTGCGTCGCCAGTCCGCGTTAACGCTGGTTAACCTGGAGCCCGTCAGGTGATTTTCCGCTATCATGGGCACAAACCGATATCGTGCCGGGAGTGATGCGCATGGCGTTCGTCGAATTTCGTGATGTTTGCAAGATTTACCAGATGGGCGAGGTTAAAGTCGCAGCAGTCTCCGGTATGACGTTCGATATCGAGCAAGGCGAGTTCGTCGTCGTGGTCGGTCCGTCGGGTGCGGGTAAGACCACGCTCCTGAACATGCTCGGTGGCATGGACTCCTGCACGTCGGGGACGATTACGCTCGACGGCCGGAAGGTTAGCTCGTTTTCCGAAAAGGAACTCACGTACTACCGGCGCTACGACATCGGGTTCGTGTTCCAGTTCTACAATCTGGTGCAGAACCTCACGGCTAAGGAAAACGTCGAGCTGGCCAGCCAGATTTGCAAAGACCCGCTCGACGCGGCCGACGTGCTCGTGCAAGTGGGACTCGGCAACCGCATGGACAATTTCCCCGCGCAGCTCTCGGGCGGCGAGCAGCAGCGCGTGGCCATCGCCCGCGCTCTCGCCAAAAACCCCAAGCTGCTCCTGTGCGACGAGCCCACGGGCGCGCTCGACTACAGGACGGGCAAGGCAATCTTGCGCCTGCTGCAGACGACCTGCGAGGAAACGGGCAAAACAGTCGTCCTCATCACGCACAACTCCGCTTTCACGGAAATCGCGAATCGCGTCATCCGCGTACGCGAGGGCCGCGCGGACGAGGTGTACGTCAACGAGCACCCCGTTTCCGCCGAGACGCTGGAGTGGTAGCGGCGCGTAAGCTGGGCTGATGGGCTGTCCCGGCGGGATGAGCCGATGTCCAAGGACGGGTTGGTAACCAGGACTGCGGCTCATTTCAAGGATTCGGCAACCAAGACGGCAAAATGACCTGGTGAGCCGCCCGACTAAACGAACTACACCCCAAGGTAGCGATTCATCCCGAAGGCGCATGCAGAAAGGCGACATGACGGCGTACACGAAAGAGCTTCTGCGCACGATAAC
>CAMPAJ010000199.1 GCA_946631805.1 uncultured Eggerthellaceae bacterium | reverse complement strand
GCAAGCATGACGCGGCTCACCTCGCCGCCTGACGCGATGCGCGCAAGGGGACGCGCCTGCATGCCAGCACCGGGCCGATACAGGAATTCGAACGAAGACGGGCCCGACGTGGTCCACGCCGACCGTTCGAGCCGCTCCATTGAGCACACAAGCTCGGCCCCGCCCATCTGCAAACGGCCCATGACCTGCGTTACCGCATCCTGGAATGCGGGCATCACTTCGACGCGTGCCCGGTCGAGCGCCTCCGCCGCCAAGACGAGCTCTTGCTCTGCCTGATCATAAGCCCGTTCGGCCTGCTTCAGACGAGCAGCCGAATCATCGACGAGCGATACCACCTCGCGAGCTTCATCGCGCGCTGCAAACACGTCTTGCATTCGAGGCCCGTAAGCGCGCAAAAGACCCTGCATAAGCGAGAACCGCTCCTGTTGGTAGGCAAGCTGTTCGGGATCGAAGTCGACGTCGTCCCGATACGCGCGCGACTGCGCCGAAACGTCCTCGGCAATATAGCCGGCTTCGCGCAGCGAGGCAGCCAACTCGGCGAGGCTCACATCAACACGCCCCGCCATCTCGAGCGCCGAGGCGGCAGCGTTCAGGCGATCGAGCGCTCCGTCCTCGCCCGACAGGGCTTCATAGGCGGTTGTCGCAGCCATGGCCAAGGATTCAGCATGTTCGGCGCGCTGCAAATCGCAAGCGAGCTGCTCGTACTCCCCTTCCTGAGGATTGGCTTCATCGATGCGCTTGAGGACGAAGCGAGCCTCGTCGAGCTTGGCCGAGGACATCAATCCCGCATCGCGCACGCGTTGCAGCTCGGCAGCCGCCCGGGACGACGCTGTGAGTGCCTGCCTGTAAGCCTCATGAGCCTTCGCGACGGCTTCCCCCGCCCAGGCATCGAGCATGCGCACGTGGTTAGCGGGCTTCATGAGCTGCTGGTGCTCGAACTGACCGCATAAATCAATATGCGGCGATACAAGGGCGGCAAGCTCTTTAACGCTCGCCATCGCGCCATCAACCGTTGCGCGAGAGCGTCCGTCACCGCCCACCCGACGCGTAACGACCGTTTCGTCGGCATCGTCGAACCCGTCTTCCAGGTTACTCCCGGTATGCGGCGAGGTTGCCGGCCCATCGGAATCAGGACCAGCATCGTCAATATCGACAGCATCGGTCCTGTGCAATCCGAAAAAACGTCCCGAAACCAGAAGCCCGTCTTCCCCGTCACGCACCATATCGGCGCTCGCGCGAGCGCCCATGAGCAGCTTCAGGGCCGAAAGCAAGGCGGTCTTGCCGGCACCGGTTTCGCCCGTCACGACCGTCAAGCCTTCGCACGGCGCAAGGGATGCGTCGCGGATGAGCGCCAGATTATGTACTTGAACCTCGTCAATCATGCGAAGAATTATACCGTGACAACATGTGCGGACATACGTGCATCTTCGATTTAGGAAGGAACACGAGCAGACGCGCAAACGCCGCGCCAGGCGAACCGAGGCGTGCAGGCAAATCGGCTTGATGACTTGCCGAGCTCAAACTCCTATACTCTGAACAAGCATGGCGGGCCGGCAGATGCATCGATGCTTTTCTGGCCTTGCGCGCACCTACCCAGGATTTGCGCCGGCCCACGAAGTAGCGGTTACCAGGAAGGTTCATATGAGAGCGGTCATCCAACGCGTTTCGAATGCAAGCGTAACCATAAACGGCCGGGAAGTCGGCGCATGCGGACGAGGTTATCTGATCCTGCTCGGAGTAGGCGCCGGCGACACGCCAGACGATGTAGAACGGCTCTGGTCCAAGATTTTCAAACTGCGCATTTTCCCAGACGGCGAAAAGCCGACGGGCGCTTCGCTGGCAGACGTCGACGGTCAAGCCTTGATAATAAGCCAGTTCACGCTCTATGCCGACTGCCGCAAGGGCAACCGCCCCTCATTTACCGAAGCGGGCGCGCCCGACGAGTCCAAGCGATTGTACGAGTTGTTCGTGGAACGGGCGCGCGACGACGTGGCGCATGTGCAATGCGGAGAATTCGGAGCCGACATGCAAGTCCAGCTCGTCAACGACGGACCCTTCACCATCTGCCTCGATACCGAGCTTCTTTCGCGACCTCGGTAGGTTTAGCCGCGCAGAAAACGCTCCCACCATGCTCGGGACGCCATCCCCGAAGCCGCAAGCGCATCGAGCATGCGCTCTTGTTCATCTGCGGGCATATGGCGGAACTCATCACGCATACGCTGCTGCAAGGCATAGGGATTCGTGCGCGCTTCATCAAGCAGGCGCGTCATTTCGGAAGCGTCGAGCCCTTCTAGCCCACTGCCCTTCATAAGATCTGCAAGCTGGTTGTAATCTACCCCCAACCCCTCGCCGCTCGTTCTAGAACCGCTCATGCTAGATGCTGGAGGCGTTTCGGGGCGCGGAAAGTCCAGACGGTACAGTTCTTCAAGCATGCTCTCAAACCCAATAGGCGTGTCGCTGCCGCCACTCGAGGCAACCGAAAACACACCAGCCTTGAACACGGTCGAAACAGTCCAGCGGCGCGACCCGGGCGCCGTGGCATCTCCGTACGATTCGTCCCAGCCGAACACGCCAATCGCCTGAAGGCTGTCTTTGAGCCTTTGGGCGATCTGCAAAGGAACAAGTCGCGTGAACTGCGACGATGGGTTTGTTGCCGAGCCCTTTTGGACCCGAAGCTCGTACATCCCGTCCTCGGCCGCCGCCATGCGAAACGCCACACGCGGGCGCTTGTTGTCCAGAAGCGTAAACGAAAAGCTCTCGAACGGTAACTGCTCTACGGTCGCCAACGAAGCACCTGCTCTTCCTCATATACGATTTCGAACGATTCAAGTATACCAGCTGCAAGACGCCCTCAGCTTTAAGCAGGTAGCCCCGCGAACCCTAGGCGGTAATCATGCGCGATTCTGCAGAGCTCGAACACCCGCTACCAAGTTGAGTAGCCCTGGGAGCGCGGGGCGATGGGATGGCACGTCGAAGCCAAGCGAACAACCACCACCTCGGGTTCAAAAGCAGCGAAACGCAAGGCAAATCGACCTCAGGATTGCACGTTAGCGCATATGGGAAATAACGTAGCGCAGTTTTGGATGGCGTATCACGAAACGGAACTCGAGCGGATCGTCGAGGTACACCACGATGCAGTCACCCTGATACGACATGATGCGCAAATGCTCGTACGCCCCCGCCTTGACCTCAATGCCCCGGCCGCTCGCCTGACGGATGGCTTCTTCGCGACGGAATTGGCTCATTCCCTCGAGGTCGTCGTTTCGATATATTTCGAGCAGAACGTGGGTCTTTTCCAACAGCACGTTCATCTTTGACTGATAGTAGTCAAGGTCATCTGGCATCGACGTGATGTAGTAGCGCCCCGATTCCTCGTGCCCGCGAATCGCCTCGCTTGCAAGCGCGCAGCACTCGCATACGTTGTTCACGTGGCAGAACACGCGGCTCGTACCGCCCTCCAAATACAGGGGCTTCACATGGCCGGTCATGTACAGGGGAATCCACATCTGCAAGAAGGCGAGTGCCTGGCGCAGCGGCCTGTCGGGGTCCTGAATGACCGTGATCTCGCACTCGCTATCAATGAGCTCGAGGATTGACTGCTGGTATAGCGTGACCTTATCGGGCGCAAGCGTCGTCTCGAAGGCGGGCATATCGCTACTCAAGTACAAGCGCTTGGCACCACACGCCGACGCGCTTTCGAGGAAGTCTATCTCGGCGCGCCAAATATAATCCTCGCCCCGATAAAAACGCGACGTAGGACCGCTTTGCACGGGACACGCCACGATCGGGGACGTCTTCCTCGGCATATTGATTATGTCGTTGTAACGTCCCTGGTCAAGCATGGAAAACAGTTCGTCAACCGCGACGATGTCGGATTCCACAACTTGATTGCCCAAGAGCCACCGGTCGATGGTCGCCGCCAAGCCCAAGGCGCTATCGACGTTGAGCTCGCCAAAACCAGCAAGCTCGTTCTCGGCGCCAATCAGGATGAGGAGCTCCTTGAGCATTCCCTGTTCCATACAGCTCAGCGCCGACACCTGCGCAACAACTTCTGCGAAATGCTTCTTGTCGTTCGGCGAGCGCTCGCCGCGACGAATGCGCGAGATGTACGATGGGTCAAGATGCATGGGCACGGCGACGTCGGCGTTCTTGACTCCAA
>CAMPAJ010000198.1 GCA_946631805.1 uncultured Eggerthellaceae bacterium | reverse complement strand
CGCCGTTCCAGTGGACGTACAGGCCAACCTTGCGCTCCGGCGTGGTGATGACTGCCCTGTTTCCCATGATGATGACCTCCTTATGTTTTCGACCCGCCCCTTGCGGGTCCGTTGGCGCGTGATGCGCCGGGGTTCTCAAGGAACGCAAGGAGACAAGCGGAAACCCGGAGGGCTTGAGTTTTCCGCCCATATGCGAGGTTGTTTGAAGGAAAAGTTTTCCACGCCTTGCGTGCCGCGGGGTCCTCGGCGAGGATTCGCGGTTCGGGCTGCGCGGGTGGGATCGACAGGAGGTCGATGGTAACGGGCTATTGCACGTATCGGGACGATTGGGAGCGGCCCATCATCCGTATGACTGGAACGGCGTGCGCGACATGTCGCAGCTCATCTAGCGCCCGGCGGCCAAGGGCATCACCGCCGAGCGCTTGGGCTTCGATGACGATGCTAGGCGACCTGATGCCGCCTGAATGAATGTATGGCCAGAGGTAAAAACACCGCGATCATGATGCCGTAAATCGTTGCAAGTACTGTAGGCAGATCCGCGACAACAGGCCCCATCGCATATGAGGCCATACTGCTAAACGCGTAACTGAGTCCGCTGAAAGGAGTAATCAGGGCGAATTTGACAAGCGGGGTCATGAACAACGCTATTGCTCCCAAGAATACGTAAGCCATAGTGATAACAGCAACGGGCATGGTTGAGCGCATCTTCGCGGATAGCAACAGAGTGAGTGCCGTCATGCCGAGAGTAATCAAATAGCCCAAGAGATTGACTGCTATAACAACCTGCCCGATTGTCAGCGGATAAGGGCTGTCGAAACCGAAGACGACCTGCACTGGAAGATTCCATCCGTCGGCTCCGCAGCTGGCAATATAGATGACGATGGCGGCGATTGCGCATATCCACCAATACACTGTTGCAAATGCAATTGAGGCAATCACTTTTGCTGCAGGCAGTGTTCGCTTCCCGAGCTTTGTAGGTAGCACAACGGCAACTGTGCGGTTCTGGTACTCGCGCGCAAACGCGCCGGAAAGCGCAATGCATACAGCAACGATGACGAGACCCGAAAAACTCATCCAAGTGAGAACGTTATGCCAGCCGTCTGCATATCCGTATTCCAATGGCCAAGATATGGAGGCGGCCTTTTCTCTCCAGTACGCTTTCTCTGCATTGCTGTAAGGGAAGTAGCCTTGGAATCCGTGGGAAAGAGCGTTTTCGATCCGGGCCTCAGTGCCTTCCTGGAGACTATCTGCACGCGGATTTGTCAAATCCAGCGTACCTACTAGCTCCATGTAGTAGTACTGGTTCATGACGGCCCTTGTTTCCTGCCAAAATTCGAGGCCATACTTGTCGATGATTTGCTGGTTGGAAAGATCGTAGAAATCCGGAGTTGCTTTTGCGAGCGCATTCGCGCGATCGAAAACTGCCGCATCCACCGCGATTTGCTCGTTGTCAAGAATGCCTGCATGCGACTCTTCTAAAGCTCGGTTTGCGCTCTGCGCTTCAAACCCTTTTACGACTTGCCCGGTATCATAATCACGTGTGTCTGCTGTGATGAGGTTTGTCGCGAAAATTGCGACTATCAGGATGAACACGAAAATACATGCTGCCATCCCCGCCTTGTTATCGAGAATCTTCCTTATTTCGAACAGCACAAGGGATCCCATTATCGTTCTCCTAACGTCCGCAGTTATCACGAAATACAAGCAGGTACAGGTCTTCGAGCGTCGGCTCAACGGGTATCGCGCCGTCCAACGGCGGCTCGTCTGCAACCACCCGTACGACAGCATGGCCGTCGGTCGCGTATCGCACGTTGGCGACCGCCATGCTTGCCGCCATGATTTCTGCGCGTCGGGCATCCATATGGCATTCCCATACTTTGCCTGCCGCTTGAGCAACAATCTGATCGGATGAACCGTCGAGCACAAACGAGCCTTGTCGCATGACCAGGATACGGTTGGCGATGAATTCCACATCGCTCACGATATGGGTGGAAAGAATCACAATCTTGTCCTGAGCGAATCCGGCGATGAGGTTGCGGAAGCGCACGCGCTCCTTGGGGTCGAGCCCAGCTGTCGGCTCGTCGAGCACCAGGATGGCTGGATCGTTGAGCACAGCCTGCGCGATGCCGAGGCGTTGCTTCATGCCCCCTGAGAAGCTCTTTACCTTGCGGTGCGCATCTCCTGCCAAATCAACTTCCTCTAGGAGCTGCATGCTTCGCTCGCGCCCCTCTCTGTTCGAAAAACCCTTTAGCGTTGCCATGTAGCGCATGAAGTCGAGAGCGGAGAAATCCGGGTAATAGCCGAAGTCCTGCGGCAGGTAGCCGAGCAGCGCTCGGTACTGATCGCCCAACTCACCAACATCATGTCCGTCAAGAAGAATTTGCCCGCCCGTGGGCTTCAGCACGTCGCACACCATCCGCATGAGCGTGGTTTTTCCCGCTCCGTTGGCTCCGAGAAGCCCTGTCACTCCAGGAGTAATCGTCGCAGACACTCGATCCACAGCGATTCTCGCGCCGAACTGCTTAGTCAACCTGTCCAGTTTCAGTTCCATCTTGCAATTCCTTGTCTAGTTATAGGTGTTTGAAAAGTGCGGCGAGAAAATATCAAGCCCTGCCACCACAGATCTGAAAGTCATAATGACCTCGCGCACGAGCCAGATGAATGCCACGGCTGATGCTCCAGCCCATACGGTGAGCGACGCATCGCCGTACATCTCGGGAAATACAGTCGAAAACGACATGAGGGCGGCAGAGCATGCAACGGTCCAGACTGCGCAAAGCGCTGCGGCGCTGGACGGCGATGCCTTTCGAAGCAATAGAAGCGCGCCTGCGCATGAGCAGAAGAACGGCGGCGCCGTCCAGAGAGCTACCGAAAAGGCACCCGTATCGAGATGTGCCGCCGTCACGGAAACCATGAGCGCGACAACCAGCGCCGACGAGCAACCCAACACGGTGAGCCGCGCTACCATGACATTTGCAGTGTTGTTGGCGCAAGAGTATTCCAGCTCGGCCATTGTGTGCCGCTTGCTCGCGTGCACCGTCGGAACTCCAACCAGCACACTAGCTGCGGACAATACTCCGATTACGGTCTTCGTTGAAATCTCGCTTCCCGATGTGTAGGCCATGACGACCATAAGGGCAACGATGAGCACTTGTGCCACCCACGTCCATGAAGGGATATAGCGCACCTGCGCCGCAACGAAGCCCGCCCCTTTCATCGACCGCATGTCGGCTTTACGGACCCGAGCGTCTTCGGTGATCATCAGGTTCGCTATGCGCTCGACCTCTTCGGGCGATGCTGCCCTCCGATGCAATCCATAGTGCTGGCTGAGCGCTGCGGTAAGCTTTGCGCGCGCGATTTCACCCATTTGGATCACCTTCCTCAAGCTCTTCACCGAGTAGTTTCAAAGCTGCATTGATACGACGTCTTACGGCAAAACGGCTGATGCCGAGCACACGAGCTACTTCGCCGACGTTGAGCCCAGAGCCGAACCGCAGCTCAATTGCCTCGCGCTGGACGTCTGGCAGCTTGGCGATCGCCATTTCGAGCGCGCTGTCATCTAGAGAGGACATGTCCGATTGGTCGTCGACGACGTCGAAGTCGAGCGACACAGCCTCGAGCCTTTGCTCGCGACTCGCGTCGATGCACACGTTCCTCGCCGCTTTTATGAGATAGGCGATTGGCTTGCCCTGCTCGCTGTAGCTGCCCGCACGTACGAACCGGAGGAACGTCTCCTGCGCGAGATCAGCCGGCTCATGCCCGGTGGGCGCATGGCGTCTGCAGTACGCCAGCACTTCGCCGTAACATTCCTCGGCTATCTTCCTCGCCTGGTCCGGATCCAAGCCATCGGTTCTGCTCCTCGGCAAGCAAATCACCTCCTCTACCAACAACAACGGAAGTTTCACCCGAAATGTGCGGTCGACCGAGAAAATTCTGAATAAGTCGACGCGACCGACCTGAAATCAAGGGAGACGGTTTGTTCGGCAAGTGACATTTCGCGGACCCGCACTTCAACGCGCAAAGGAGATTCGAAGCTGATCTGCTTGGTATTAAATACCGAGAAGGCCGAGCACGCTGACATCGGGTCGAACTGCCGAAATTGCTGCCTCAAGAGACGCCCCATCCGCCATACGCTGCGCGATTGCTGCCTTGTCGGCCTCGCTC
>CAMPAJ010000197.1 GCA_946631805.1 uncultured Eggerthellaceae bacterium | reverse complement strand
ATGCCTTATATCTTATGTTACTGTTGCCGTCATCGCATGTTCAACATACGATGACACAATGTTTTAGATAACAGCACAAACGCAAACAAAGGAAGCGAACTTCAATGTCCCAAACCATAACTAATGCACCTACGGACGAAAACGCGGCAGCGCCGGGCAACGCGCGCGTATTTGTCATAACCGATTCCGCGAGCGACATCACCCAAGAAGAAGCCGCTGATCTTGGTATACATATCGTCCCACTGACCACGACGTTCCCCGACGGCACCTACCGCGACGGCGTCGACATAAAAGCTGGGGAGTTCTACGAAAAAGTCGCCTCGACGGATTCGATCCCGATTACCAGCCAACCCTCGCCCGCGGAATTCCTCGGAGCGTTCGAGACCTTCCTCTCATCGGCTGACAGCATCGTGTGCATCACCATCTCAAGCGGTCTTTCCGGGACGTACCAAAGCGCTTGTATCGCCCGCGACGGCCTGACCGAGCAGCTTCAATCTCGCGTGCACATCGTCGACTCGTTGACATGCTCGGTTGCCGAAGGGCTGTTGGTACGTGTTGCAACGCACATGCGCGATGCGGGAGAAACCGCCGAAACAATTGCTCCCGAGGTAGAGCGGCTTCGCGACAAGGTGCACATCGTCGCGCTCGTGGACACGCTCGACCACCTCAGCAAGGGCGGCCGCATGCCCAAGGCGCTATCTGCGGCGGCAACGTTTTTGTCCATCCGCCCGGTCATCGGCACGGTTGGCGGCAAGGTGGCGCTGCTCGGCCAAGCACGCGGGCCGAAGAAGGGCCAGAACGTGCTCACGAAAGTCGTGCAGCAAAGCGGCGGCGTAAACTTCGCCCTTCCGTTCCGCCTTGCGTACAGCGGCGGTGGCTGCGAACTGCTGAAACGATACTGGGAAGAAAACGACGACCTCCGCGCCGAATGGCACGGAGAGCCGCCGACCAGTATGCTCGGCCCAGTCATCGGGTCGCACTCCGGCCCCGGCGCTATAGCCGTAGCGTTTTTCGAAAACAAATAAGGCCGAGAAGACAACGGGGACGAAGGATGCGCCTAACGCTCCCCTTATGCCAGCAAATAAAATAGGGCGACCCGCAGGCCGCCCCTCGAAACGTGAGGCACCGATTTGCCAGTAGCCGATGACTGCGCCTCGGCGGCGCTGCCGTCGGCTAGGATGGGCCGACGGCACGCGCGTCGTGCGCATAATCAGCCGAAACGCCCCGTTGCCCGCTACACAGCCGTGTAACCACCGTCGACAGCAATGGCCTGGCCGGTGACGTAGCTGGCTTCCTCCGACGCCAGGAACACGGCGGCTGCGTTCAGCTCGCCTTCCTGACCGTAGCGCTGCATGGGAACCGTGCTCTTCGCGAAATTCTGGAAGTACTCGGAATCGAGCGTCTCGGTGGTGAGCTCGGTGTAGAAGTAGCCCGGGCAAATCGTGTTGACGGTAACGCCCAGCGGCGCGAGCTCGGCGGCGGCACCGCGCGAGAAGTTGACGACCGCACCCTTGGAGGCATGGTAGGCGATGGTCGGGATGGCCGTGTTGCCAACCAGGCCGTAAATCGAGGCGATGTTGATGACGCGGCCGTAGCCCTGCTTGCCGGCCTCGATGTTCTTGACCATGTAGCCCGCGAACTTCTTGGTCATGGTGAAAACGGAGCTCAGGTCGAGGTTCATGGTGAAATCCCAGTCGCCGCGATCGAAGTCAACGAGCTTCGTGCCCGTGCCCTTCTCGCCGCCTGCGCAGTTCACGAGGGCCTCGACGTGGCCGAACTTCTCGTCAGCCGCTGCAAGGGCAGCATCGATGGAAGCCTCGTCGGTAACGTCGCATGCCATGGGAAGCACTTCGACGCCGTACTTCTCGGCGAAATCCTTAGCACTTGCCTCGAGACGCTCGACGCGACGGGCGAGCAGTACGAGGTTAGCGCCCTGCTGAGCGAAACCCTCGGCCATCTGCTTGCCCAGACCCGAAGAAGCGCCCGTTACCGCTACGACTTTGCCAGTGTAATCAAACATGTGCAAATCCTTTCTTCGAGAACTACAACAAAAGCACTTGCTTAAGTTAGCACAGTATTACCTTGACACTTTATGCAGAGTTTGTTTTTCACTGCAATCTCTGCCATTACGCAGGTGAGCGGTTGGCCTTCTGCTCGATGTAAAACAGCTCCACCGACGCCCACGCGCTTTCTCCTCGCTCTCCGATGTGGCGCAGGTTACCGCGTTTATCGGGAGCGATGTGGGCTTTGTCCCGAAACATAGCCCAAGAGGGACGACGGATCACCCGAGGAATACGGTTCCGGGATCGTCTTGAGCGAGTTCCACATGCCCACCGAATACAGGCGCTGAATAATCAGGGCGGACACACTTTTTGAAACATAGCCCGACCAAGAAGCTGGGCTGAAAAGGGGGATTGGGCGTACGCCCTTCGGGCGCACGCTGCCCCGCGGACGCATGCTGCCCCGCGCTCGGCTATCGCCGTACCCCACAAGCCCAGAACCACAATCGGCGTGGCAAGGAATTCTACCCTGGAGCCAACCGGAAGACACCGTCGTCTACAGAGACCCTTTTGGCAATTGCAGCGTCGAGGGCTTCGGCGAGTGACGCATGATCAACTTCGGGAATACGAGCCAGCTCGCGCCCGCGGTTTCGCAAGAAGGAATCAAGTGCTGCCACGCGGCGACCAGGCCCCAGGACGTTACCGACGATTCCCCGCTGAGCCACACGCTCCATCAACCTGTGCTGCCGAGGTCCCGCCATGCGCGACAAGAGCTCCTCGAAGCCCCCGCCCCCGAACGCCGGCCCTTTCACCTGCGACTCCAAGGCGAATTGAGCGGCGTCATCTTCCCCAACATTTGGGAACAGGGAACGGCCGTTGTCGAAAATCGGCGCCAGCGCGACCGGCAAACCAGTAGCGTTGTCCCGCAAGACGCCGAAGTTGGTGAAATGACGGTCCGTATTGCACACGAGCGCGTCGAACGCAAGCATGTCGCAGAATGCTTCCAGCTGCTCAGGACCGTGTGACTTCGTCCACCAGAGCGCGCCGGCAAGGTCGGTGATGCCAGTAGCCACCGCGAAGGGAACGTATGACACCTCTTTCGAGACGAAGCATTCGCATGTCGAGCAGAGTTCGCCTTGCCACTCATCCAAGCCGTACGCCACAGCATCCAAACGCAGATCGCTCGCTATGAGCGATGCAAGATACTCCGAGAGAGGCTCGCCCGGCTCGTAGCCGTCACTCGCCCCCTTGTACAGAACGCGTTTTCGACCTATTATGCGCCAGCCTTTCCGCAATGTTCCGTCAGTGGTCAGCTCAGGTGTGTTTCCAGCTAGCCGGCGCACCTGGGCCTCGCCAGATACAGCCAGCGCACCTATCGCCTCGCTGAACGGGTTGTCGTATAGGTTGAAGTCGTCAAACCCCCCGTCGAACCCGCGGGGCACCACCCAGTATGAGTCGTTAAGCGACAAGCCCAGACTCACCCGGTAGAGCGCTTCCAGGTCGCCCAACTCGAAGCCGAGCTCGCGGCATATTCGAGCAGCGTTGCGGCGGTTCGTCGGAATGGACCGGAGCTCAAGCCAGCCCCTGATACCTTCGGGCGTAAGCGACAGCCCACAAGGCATGAGAGAAAAAGCGGTGTCATCGTAATCGACCAATTCGATAGTCAAGCCCATAAGCCCGTCACTCACGGCAAACTCGACTAGCGGCCTATCGAACAGGCGTATCTCATATCGCCTCGGCGCTGTCATGGCTAACCTCTCTCGCGCAGCACGAGATCCATTGCCAAGTAGCCGGCATAGCGCAGAACTTTCCCGTAAGCGACGGTGTCTCGGCCGTTTTCCATCTCGGAAAGAAGGCGGGGTGAGAAGCCGAGGGCAGCGGCGGCGTCGGCTTGGCGAATGCCAAGCGATCGCCTTTTCTCTCTCAACGCCTTGCCGAGATCAGCTCCTTCCCAAATGTAAGTTTCGATAGCCACTGCGCCTCCCAATAGGATTACGTATTCGTAACATGTAATAGTATTTTACCTTTAGGTAATTTTTAATGGGATTATACCTTAACGTAAAACGCTGTGGGCGAAATAACGAAAAAAGCCGCTTTTCAGCGGCTTGTTTTTCATGGTGGAGCATAGGGGGATCGAACCCCTGACCTCAGGCTTGCAAAGCCCGCGCT
>CAMPAJ010000196.1 GCA_946631805.1 uncultured Eggerthellaceae bacterium | reverse complement strand
TGCTTGTACGTCATGTTGCACTACTAGGATACTAAGCTATGGAAAGGAGAGGCGAGCCCACCACCCCGGGCTCGCGGGGCAATGGGATGGATAACCGAACCCAAGCAAAACGCTCAAAGTTGTGCTACGATATGAATTCCCGCATTCACCTGCGGTTATATAAGACGGATGACGAAGGCTCAAACACACTATATCTACCACCACGGCCAGTCGTTGCTAACAAGATAGTGCGATTTTGCACGAAGGGAAACTGGCTATGGGGATGGACAACCAATCGGTGTTTCAGACGAAGCGCCATGCCCCCATTTCGGTTCCCGACCAACCGCTCTGCCCTCCAAACGACGTACGTGAGGAGATATCGTGGATTGATTTCTCCGGTACGGAAAACCCGTTCGGGACGCCGAAATCATTCGTGAGGGCGATGGGCGACGCCCTGGTTCAAGGCGTCATGTCCTATCAACCCGACCGAGATGCGCACGCGCTACGCAGCGTCTTGGCGCGGATCTACTCGATGCCAGTTGAATCGTTTCTCGTGGGATCAACGGTCTCGAACATGATATCGGCTGTTGCGCAGGCATTCGAACCGTGCAAGGTCGGCGTTTCGACGCCTTGTCCCACAGAATACGTGCTCGCGCTGGGCAACGCGGGTCATGTAATCGAGGGCATTTCATCCCCCGGAAGCTTCATAACGCCGCACGCAGACATACTGAGCACAAGGGATTTCGACGTTGATGCCGCGTTGCTCGCGAACCCGAGCTATCCCGCGAGCAGGCTCCTTTCCAAATCGACGCTCATATCGTATCTCGAGAGATGCGATTGGGTGATTGTGGACGAGCGGTCCATCGAGCTCACGCTCGGTGGCGAGTCCATGGCGCCGCTGGTCAGGGACTACCGAAATCTCGTCGTCATCCAATCGTTTAGCGAGCAATACGCCATGCCGGGAGCCCACGTGAGCTACTGTATCGCGCATCCCGACACGATAGCCGAGATCGCGCGGTTCTTCGACAGCTCGTGCGTATCGATGTTCAGCGAGGTTCTTGCCGAAGCCGCAGGATTGGAGTATCCGAAGCTCGACGCCGTCCGCGCCTTCCTGTACAGCGAGATTCCCTGGATGCAATGCATGCTCAGCCTGGTGCCCGGCGTCGACATATTCCCCGCCGAAGCTAATTACGTCATGTGCTCGTACCACAACGGCGGGGATTTGAAGCTCGCGGTATCAGATGTAAACCAGCTCAGCGAACGGCTGCAGCTCGAGGGTTTCCGCATTCGGAAGCTCTCGGGAACACCGGGCCTGGCCGAGAACGGGTACTTCTGCGTTTCGGTTAGAACGCGACACGATAACGAACAGCTCATCGCCGCGCTTCGGCATATAGTTTCCCCATCGGCTTGACGATGGGGACCGCCGCTTTGCCAGGCTAATTGAACTTGAAGATCTTCTGGGCAATGTGGTATCCGCCCAGGCCGATCCGCCTGCCAAGCTCGCTGGGCAAATTCGTGCCGAAATTCAACACGTTATTGCGAATGCGCGAGTACATTTCGGGCCTGCGCTGCTTCAGGTAGGCCCAAATCTCCTTGCGCTTCGCCTCTGATTCTTCCGTATGTATCATCCGCAAGAAGACCGAGCAAATGCACATCATCATGGAAAGGTAGTTCTCCATGTATCGGCGCAGCTTCTTCTGGATAACGTCTGAATCGAGGTCGACGGCGTCTATCATGAACTTCGTGATCCTGATTTGCTGGTCGATGCGCGACTTCATGATGTCTTCGTTGACCGACTGCCCTTCGCGACCGATGAAGTACCGGTACATGTCCACATCGAAATAGCGGATCGAATACACCGTCGGCAGCGGGACGTAAACGAAAATGTTGTCGACATAGAAGCAATGCTCGGGAAGGACGAGCTTCACGTCCCTCAGCAACTCGGTCCGGTATATGACCGAATGCATGAGCAGATACTGGCTAGGCTTGAACTTGCCCACCTCATCCCAGGTGAACTCGCGATCCGTCGGGAACACGTTCTTGTAGTCAATCGCAGTGCGGGTGTTTTCGTATACCTTCTCGTACACGTAGTTCCCGATGACCAGATCGCACGCCTCGCGCAGTTCGCTTTGCGCGCGCAAGTACTTCATGATGACGCGCATGGCCTGCTCGTCAAGCCAGTCATCGGAATCTACCACCTTGAAGTAGCGGCCGCGCGCATTGGCCAGACCGACGTTGACGGCAGAACCATGACCGCCGTTCTCCTTATGGATGGCGTATACGGTATCGGGATAACGCTCGTGCCATTGATCGGCTGTCTCGGCCGTGTTGTCCTTCGTGGAACCATCGTCGACGATCAGAATCTCGATGTCGTCGTTTCCGTCATCGAACGCGAGCAGCGATTCGATGCACTTATCCATATATTCGGACGAGTTATAGCAAGGCACTGCAAACGTGATCGTCTTCACGCTGACCCTTTCCTTGTACCGCGCTGAGCGCTCTTTACGAATAGCTTCATTGTAGCGGCGCAGCGCTCTTCGGTTCCGCCGAACATACAAATACGACAATTGAAAGCACTGGACAAAATCCAATACTCCTTGTCGGGGGCTACGAAAGGGTCGAATCCCTTACGTCATCGTCCTTCTGACCGGAAAGCTCGCCCATGAGCACCGAGACCTTCTGCTCGGCTTCGCCGAGGCGCTTCTGCAATTCGGCGAGCAACTTCACGCCGCGTTCGTAGCTCGCAAGGCTATCCTCGAGCTCCATCGTGTTGCTTTCGAGGCGGGCCACTATGCCGTCGAGCTCGGCCATCGCCTCGCGAAACGACAGGTCTTCTAAAGATTTGGGAGTTTGCTCCATTTGTTAGTCCTTTCACTCGCCCGATACCGAACCGGCCTCGAGCACTTCGCACTCCAGACGTCCATCCGAAAGGGTGATCTGCACACGGTCTCCCGGTTTTGAAGATGCAGCCGAGCGTAGGATGGCACCGTGCGCATCCCTCGTGATGGAATAGCCTCGGGCAAGCGTCTTAACAGGAGACAGATCCTCTAAGCGCGCAGCTGAAGCCGCCAACTCGTACGAAAATCGGTCGTTATGGATGGCGCCGATGCGCTGCATGCGCCCCGCCTGCATTGCGACCTGCTGACGTTGCCGCTCGAGCTGGGCCGGCAACGCCCTGGCCAAGCGCTCCGAAGCGCTGTCGAGGCCTTGCGCCGCAGGAGCGAACAGCAACATGGGGTCCTCGAACATGGGGCGGCTCTGGATGCGCTCGATGCGCGCCCGGGCCATCTGTATGGCCATGTTCGCTCGTGATGCAAGCGAATTCGCCCGAGCCGTCATGAGGGCATCAAGGTTCTCGCGCGCCGGGCTCACGGCCTCGGCCGCCGCCGTCGGAGTCGACGCTCGTACATCCGATACCATATCGGCGATGGAGGTGTCGACCTCGTGCCCGATGCCCGTAACCACGGGAACGGGGCACGCGGCTATTGTGCGTGCCAGCGCCTCGTCATTGAACGGCATGAGGTCCTCGAACGAACCGCCGCCACGGACCACCAACACGACCTGCGCTCCGCTCCCCACAACGCAGCGAATACCCTCCATGATGCCCGCAGGCGCCTGCGCGCCTTCGACCGGCACTCCCGCCAGCAGAACCTCGGCAACCGGGAACCTTCGCCTCAACGTGCGCAAAACGTCATGCACGGCAGCGCTCCTCGGCGACGTGACCAGGCCGATTCGCTCGGGAAACAACGGCAAGGGCCGCTTGCGCGCAGGATCGGTCAAGCCTTCGGCGGCAAGCTTCTTGGCAATGTTCGCGACCTTGAGCCGCAGGTCCCCTTCGCCCGCCATTGCAATCGAGAAGACGTCGAAGTTCATGCGGCCCTTTGCGGCATACAAGGTAAACCGGCCGGTGAGCTCAACGAGCTGCCCCACGGCAAGCTGCACCCCAGATGAGCGGTAGCGGTTGTTCCACATCATGCAGGGCAGCGACGCGCCCGAATCCTTGATCGTGAAATACGCCGCTTTGTATCCCGGCTTGACCGACACCTCGGAAACCTCGCCGATAATCCTTACCGTCACGGCCTCGAGCGACTGCTTGGCAAGCGCCATGGCGGCAGAAACGCTCAACGCGGCGGGACGGGAATCTTGGGAACCAGATACGGGTTCTGCGTTCTGGGAAAAACGCGTGTTCTCG
>CAMPAJ010000195.1 GCA_946631805.1 uncultured Eggerthellaceae bacterium | reverse complement strand
CAAATCGACGCCCTCTTGCGCGAGGCGACATCGCAGCGTGACGCCCTGGCGGCTGCGTACGACGACATGAACCTGCGCTACGGCGAGCTGGACCAGCGCTTGAACGCCATGCGAAGCGACCGATCGCTTGACGACATGAAGCTCAGATACCAGCAAGGCCGTTGCCGCCTGCGCGAGAGCAAATACGAGCTCGTTTCGTTGCTTCTGGCCAAGCGCATGCTCGAGCAGAGCATCGCCGCATGGGAAAGCCGCAGCCAGCCCGAGGTGTATGCGAAGGCGAGCCGCTTGCTTTCGCTCATGACTGATGGAGCGTGGGAGCGTATGCGCATGACGGCCGAGGGAAGGCTCGTCGCGGTCTCGGGAGATGGGGAGGTCCGCGAGGTCCGACATCTTTCGCTGGGCACGTGCCAGCAACTGTACCTGTCGCTGCGCGTGGCCATGTTGCTGCATGCGAGCTCGGTCGGCCGCTCCATTCCCGTCATCGCCGACGATATCCTCGTGAACTTCGACGCCGCCAGGCGCTCGGCGTCGGCCCGCGTGCTGGCCGAGCTTGCCCAAGCGCGCCAGGTCATCGTTTTCACCTGCCATCGCCAGACCGTCGATGCCCTGCGCGAGGCGGACCCTTCGCTCACGTACATCGAGCTGTAGCTATCGGGTGATGCCGCTGCGGTGGCTTTTTGCTTAGTTTCGTCGGGGCTGCTGGGAGCTAAATAGTAACGTGTGGAGCAGTTGATGTGGTGTCGCTTTCCGCTCGCCTTTATGGTCCTGTTATATAATCGTTTTCGCAACCAATGACGAAAGGATGCGATATGACCAATACGGTTCTGGTCGGCACCCAATGGGGTGATGAGGGCAAAGGTAAGGTCACGGACCTAATCGCTCATGATTACGATTACGTCGTGCGGTTCCAGGGCGGCAACAACGCTGGCCACACGGTTATTCACGGCGACACGAAGCTTGCACTGCACCTGATGCCGTCGGGTGTCATGTACGAGGACATTACGCCGGTCATCGGCAACGGCGTCATCATCGACCCAGGCGTGCTTATCAAAGAGATGGCCATGCTCGAAGCCGAGGGCATTTCGTGCAAGAACCTCAAGATCAGCTGCGATGCGCACATCATCATGCCTTACCACAAGGATCTCGACGGCGCCGACGAGAAGCGCTTGGGCAAGAACCAGATCGGCACGACCAAGCGCGGCATCGGCCCGTGCTATCAGGATAAAGCTGCTCGCAAGGGCATTCGCGTGCAGGACCTCATGGACGAGAAGGTGTTCCGCCTGAAGCTGCAGACGGTCTTGTCGCAGAAGAACCCGATCCTCGAGAAGATCTACGGATTGCACACCTACACGGTCGAGGAGATTTGCGAAGAGTACCTGCCCTATGCGCGCATCCTCAAGCCCTATATGGCCGAAACGGCGCAGCTGCTCAACCAGGCGCTGCGCGATGGCAAGTCCATCCTGTTCGAGGGCGCGCAGGGCACGCTGCTCGACATCGATCACGGCACGTACCCGTACGTGACGTCGTCTGCCTGCTGCGCGGGCGGTGCGGTGACGGGCACGGGCGTGGGCCCCAAGGCCATCGACCGCGTGCTGGGCATCCAGAAGGCATACGTCACGCGCGTGGGCGGCGGCCCCTTCCCGACCGAGCAGCGCTTCCCCGAGGACGGCGGCGTAGGCGAGGAAGCCGAGATCGGCGAGCGCCTGTGCGCTGCGGGCCATGAGTTTGGCGTCACGACGGGGCGCAAGCGTCGCTGCGGCTGGTTCGATGCTGTCATCGGGCGTTATGCGGTCGAGACGAACGGGCTCACCGACGTGGCGCTGACCAAGCTCGACGTGCTTTCGGAATTCGATACGATCAAGGTCTGCATCGCTTACGAGTGCGACGGCAAGCGCTACGACTATTTCCCCATGCAGCAGTCGGTGCTGTTCCATGCCAAGCCCATCTACGAGGAACTGCCTGGTTGGAAGGGCGAGGATATCTCGGAGTGCCGCTCGTTCGAGGAGCTGCCCGCCAACGCGCAGGCTTACGTCAAGCATCTCGAGGAGATTACAGGCGTGCGCATCTCGTTCGTGTCGGTCGGCCCCGACCGCGACCAGACGATCGTGCGCGATTGGTATCGCGACGAAGACTAGCCGCTTGGGGCGCTTGCCTGGGCAAGACGCTGCGTGGCATTCGCCCGAATCGCGCTGCTTCAACACATGTGTATTTGGGGTCTGACCCCAAATACACATCAGCTTATAGAGTGGGTCCCTGGACGAAAGGAACGACCATGAACATTTTGGTACTTGGCAGCGGTGGACGCGAGCATGCCATTGCGTGGGCGCTTCATCAGTCGCCGAAATGCGACATGCTGTGCGTGGCACCGGGAAACGGCGGGACTGCAGGGTTCGCAGACAACGTCAAGGGACTCGACATCGAGGACGGAAACGCCGTGCTCGAGTTTGCGCAGGGGCATGGCATCGACCTGGTCGTTATCGGCCCCGAAGCACCGCTCGTCGCAGGTGTGGCCGACGTGCTGCGCGCAGCGGGAATTCCCGTGTTCGGCCCCGATGCGCAAGGAGCGCAGCTCGAAGGTTCCAAGACGTTCTGCAAGGAATTCATGATGCGCAACGGCTTGCCCACGGCCGAGTACCTGTCGACGACCGACGAGGCAGCCGCGCATGCCTACATCGACGAGAAGGGCGCGCCGATCGTCGTCAAGGCCGACGGCTTGGCGGCGGGCAAGGGCGTCGTCGTCGCGCAGACGGTCGAAGAGGCACATGAGGCCGTGACGTCGTGCTTCGAGGGCGCATTCGGCGAGGCCGGCAACATGGTGGTCA
Organism: uncultured Eggerthellaceae bacterium; assembly: GCA_946631805.1. The sequence goes on along the minus strand of CAMPAJ010000195.1, from coordinate 1,363 downwards.
TCGAGGAGTGCCTGACCGGCCCCGAGTGCTCCATGCTGGCGTTCGTTTCGGCTGGCAAGGCGTATTGCATGGCGCCGTCCCAGGACCACAAGCGCGCCTACGATGGCGACGAGGGCCCCAACACCGGCGGCATGGGCGCGTATTCGCCAGTGCCCATCGTCACCGACGAGGAGCTCGCGACGATGGAAAAAGTCATGGCCGACGCCGCCGCCGCGACCGCGCGCGAATTCGACAACGATTACCGCGGCGTGCTCTACGGCGGGTTCATGCTCACGCCCGCTGGCCCCAAACTGCTCGAGTACAATGCGCGTTTCGGCGATCCCGAGACGCAGGTCGTGCTGCCGCGCCTCGAGTCCGATCTGGTCGAGGTCATGCTGGCCGTAGCCGAAGGGCGACCCGACGACATCTCGCTCGAATGGGCCGACAAATGGGCCGTCACCGTGGTCCTGGCCAGTGAGGGCTACCCGCGTGCCTACGAAAAGGGCAAGGTCATCACAGGCGTCGATGCCGCCGATGCGCTCGATGACGTCAAGGTGTATCACGCCGGCACGGCCGTGAACGACGCTGGCGAGCTCGTCACGTCGGGCGGGCGCGTCATGAACGTCACCGCGATGGGCGATACGTTCCAGGCAGCGCGCGAGCTGGCTTACAAGGCCTGCGATCTCATCCAATTCGAGGGCAAGCAGAACCGTACCGACATCGGCTTGCGCGCCATCAAGGGCCGCGACTCGTGGGCGTAGCCGCTGGAAGGCGTCGTCTCGACGGTTGCTTGCGCTGCAGCTCGGAGGGTGTAACCGTCGGGGTGCTTCTCGAATGGCTGCCTAAGCCGCAACTGCGACTCGTGGGCATGATGCAAAGAGGGTAACCAGTGGCAAAATGCGCCCCTGCCGAATGCTAGAATCGGCGGGGGCGCTTCGTCGCATCCGGGTGGCTCGACAATAAGGAGGGTCGCCATGGAACCACAAACGGTATCGGCACTGTGCGATTTGTTGTTGGTGGTTATCGGGATCATCGGTCTTCTGCTGATGAAAAGGGAGTGACGACGAATGGTGTTTAGGCAAGAAGAAAGCCGGGCCACTGTGACGAGAAACCCGGCTTAACACTACCGAAAACGCTACCCGGATGCTCGGGGCGTCTTCGGGGCGAATTATAGCATAGGCACATCCAATAAGGAGAAGCATGTTAGCAGAGCGTTTACTCAGCTTCGCGGTCAAGACGACCTCAAAGAACTACCTCAAGATCAACCCCACGTCCGACACGCACGTGCCGGGCCCCAGGCCTGGGCAGAAGTATATGCTTTACATGCACGTGCCGTTCTGCACGAAGCTGTGTCCGTACTGCTCGTTCAACCGGTTCCCGTTCA
>CAMPAJ010000194.1 GCA_946631805.1 uncultured Eggerthellaceae bacterium | reverse complement strand
AACGGCTACGGCTTCAACCACGTGAACATCATCGTCGACAACTACGACGAGGCCTTGGCGTTCTTGAAGGAGCATGGCTACGAGCCCGGCCAGGAGATGACGAGCTCCGGCAAGCCCATTGCCTACGTCGACACCATGTGCGATGAGAACATAAAGCATCACCTCGAAATCCACGAATACAACCCCGTCATCGATATGACTAAGAAAGCGCGCGAAATTTGGGATGGCAAGAGCCCGTGGATCGAGCTCGACACCGTGATCGCGGCCATGCGGCGCGGGTAACGTTCGTTTCGTTCGTTTGTGAGCAAGGACATGCTTCGTACGTTTACGGGCCTGCAGCTATCATAAGTCGTTGACGAAAAAGTGCGCCACCATCGAGCATGGTGGCGCACTTGTTTTTACTCCTGACCAATGGGGACTCACTTATGGTCAAAGCGCGTGAAAAGGGGCTCCGATACGCCGTATACGGCAATGCGAAAGAGCGAACCGGGTTTTACCACGTTGCCGCACCCTGAACGAGTGTGCGGCAACGTCGACGTTATTCCATCACCTTGATCATCCTGAACAAGCCGTCGTCGGCACCTGGGTAATCAGTTGCCTCTTCCTGCAGGAAATCGGGGTCCTCGTGCCGCTCGTTGAAGTACTCCACGATATGGAAGCCGCATTTGTTGACGTAGAAATGGATGTTCCGCTTCTCGTGGTAGGCGGTTTCGAGTTCCCAGATTTGAACGCTGGGGTAGCGCTCCTCGATGGCCTGCCAAGCTGCTTGGCCGAGGTGCAAATTCTGGCGGTCAGGGTCGATGAACAGGAATTCAAGGCGCTTGTGCACGTCGCCGCCGGTTATCACGGCACCGCCGATCACATTGCCTTCGTGCGCGATGCCAAGCATCTCGACGTTCGGTTCGTTCAGGGCTTCATCGATGTCGCGCGCAGGCGGGATGCTTCCGAGGAATTCTGGGAACTTAGCGCGTGCGGCCTCGGTGAATGCCGCCTGCAGGCGCATGACGAAACTATCGAATTCGTCTTCGGCTATGGGTTCGAGAGTGACCGATGGCTGCATATGTAGTTCCTTTCTTTCGGTTGCTATGGATACTCTAGCACCTTGGCGAGAAGCTGCATTTATCGTTTCGCAAAAACCATTGACACCAATACAACATGGGTCCCATGAGGCACATGTTGTATGTGGGTAACTTGTGAAGGGGCGATTGAAAAGTTCACCATTGTTGACAGTTATGATAAGTAACCCTATTATAACTTCTGTCAACAAATTGACTCGGCGGTGACAGCCATTCTAGCCTTGCTGGTCACCGCATTACAGGCTGGCGGGGTCCCCCCCCCCTCTCTACCTCGCCGCCTTGAAGCCAAAGAGCCGCTCTGCTGAGCGGCTCTTTTCTCGCGAGGGTCGCGCATGAGGAGGAGCGCGCTATGGAAAAGATATCCAAATCATTGGAAGACTATCTCAAGGCCATGGTGCTGCTCGGCGGAACGCCCCAGCAATCGGTGCGGCCTTCCGACATAGCTCGCAAGATGGGCGTTTCAAAGACGTCGGCAGGCAAGGCGCTGTCGTCGTTGCGCGAGGATGGGCTGGTCACCCAGCCGTATTACGGCGAGGCGACGCTGACCGAGGAAGGGTATCAATACGGTTTGTCAATGATCAAGCGGCATCGCTGCCTGACCGCTTTCCTCGAGCAAGAGTTGGGGATCGAGCCCGAAGTCGCCGAGGGGGAAGCGCATCTTATGGAACACGCCATCAGCGATGACTCGCTTCAGAAGTGGATGCAGTTCATCGAATCGCGTGGCGTAGTCGTAGACTAACGTCGTTGGCAGTTGCTTTGAGGCCTGGTTCGGTTACCCGTCCCACCGCCCCGCGAGGGGGAGCCGGGGGCCGTTCGCTTGGCTTCGGCTAACCTAAGTGGATTTCAGGGACAACGGGTGTTCCTGACTGCGCTCCGCGCATTCAGGAAATAGTTCTGGATCCGTTCAACCAGGTTGGCTGCATCAGCCCTCTTATACGGCGAGGTCCGCGTTCGTGGTTTCGTTTGGCTGGGGCAGGTAGGTTTCGAGGACACCTTTAATAAGGGCGGCGTGGGCGTCGGACGTGTTGAGCGTGGGCACCCAGACGAAGCGTCCCTGCGTGTTGCAGGCTGCTTGGATGTCGGCGCCGGCGCGGTCTACGATGGGTTGTGCTTCGTCGCCCTCGAGGGCGGGCACCATTTCGTTGGGGATGTCGTAGAGGGTTTCCAGGCAATCGATGGAAAAGCCGGGGCAGGCGTACACGACGCGGAATGTTTCGTCCTTCCAGCTCTTCAGCACATCGAGCGACAGCGGCGCCGTCCATTTTGAGGCGTCATGGCCGAAAACGCTTTGGAACGAGACGGTTATCTGATCGGGCGAGATGCCTAGTTCGCTCGATACAAGGCGCACTGATTCGGCGATTTGCGCTCGGTACGTGTCGCCGGCTTTCTCGTCTTTCAGGGGAATGGCGTGGAACGAGAACAGAAGGCGGTCGCCTGCCGCGGCATCGTAGCCGACGCTTCGGATGGAGTCGGCCAGCGTGCGTATATAGCCCAGATCGTCGTGATAATTGTCGATGACGGTGCTCGTCGGATGCCAGCCTATGGCATCTTGTGCACGCCAGAACGCATCTACGACAGCCATGGTGGGGGAGTAGGCGCTTTGAGGGTATAGCGGCATGAGCACGATATGGGATGCTCCCGCGTCGCGGAGCTCGCCGAGCACGTCGGCGAGCGAAGGAGAACCGTAGCTCATGGCGCTGCGCACGACCACATTGCCGTGTGCGGGCGTGGCGTCGAAGAGCGCTTGGACTTTATCGGCCAGGGCTTGAAGGTTCACGACAAGGGGCGAGCCCTCTTCAGTCCAGATGAACTCATAGCGCTTCGCCGACGAGTACTTGCGCTTGGGCAGGATGCGCTTGTGCATGAGCCATTTCCACAGCGGCTTGGGCAACTGCCTTATGCGGTCGTCCATGAGGTATTCGCGCAAGTACGCCTCGATTGCGTCGGGGTCGGGTGATGCGGGCGATCCCGTGTTTGCGAGGATGATGCCAATCATGTGCGCGCTCTTACAATCCCAGCCATGTGGTAATGAGCGGGATGTAACCCATGATGAAGATAATGATGCCCAAGGCGGGGATGCCGTACGTGCACCACAGGCGCAGCTTTGCGGGGAACTTCAGTCCTTCGCCAGCATCGGCCTCGGCCAGGAAGTTCTTCCAACCCCAGCCGTGCTTGCTCGTGCAGTACACGGCAAAGATGAGCCCGCCGAGCGGCAGGATGTTGTTCGACACGATGAAGTCCTCGATGCCCTGGATGTCGCCGATGCCGGGGATGGCGAACCCGCTCCATACGTTGAAACCGAGGACGCACGGGATGCTGAACAGCGCGAGCATGATGCCGTTGCGCAGCACCGCCTGGCGGCGCGTCCAGCCCCAGCGGTCCATTGCCCAGGTGACCAGCAGCTCGAATACGCCGATAACCGTCGAGAGCGCCGCGAAGCCCATGAACACGAAGAACAGGCTGCCCCATACGTTGCCCAGCGGCATCTGGCCGAATACGACCGGCAGCGTCTGGAACACGAGCGAAGGGCCTGCTTCGGGGTTGATGCCATAGGCGAAGCATGCCGGGAACACGATGAGGCCCGCCATGATGGCGACGGCCGTGTCGAGCCCGGCGGAAAGCACCGCCTCGCCCGTGAGGCTGCGTTCACGGCCGATGCGCGAGCCGAAGATCTCCTGGCCGCCCATGCCGACCGACAGCGTGAAGAACGCCTGCCCCATAGCCGCGTACACGGCAGACCCGAACGTGCTCATGCTCTCGGCGGGCGTGTTGCCTGCAAACAGGTGGCTGAAGTCAGGCGCAAGGAAGAACTGCAGTCCCTCGCCGGCGCCGGGCAACGTGACGGCACGGACGCATAGCACAAGCATGATGACCAGCAGCGCCGACATCATGAACTTCGACACGCGCTCGACGCCTTTCTCGATGCCGAGCGCGCACACGATAACGCCGACGGCCACCGATACGAGCATCCAGGCCATGAGCTCGGACGGGTTTGCCAGCATGGCGCCGAACGCTTGACCTGCCACATCGGCTGTAGCGGCGTCGAAGGCGCCCGATGCCATCTTGGGAATGTACGAGAGCATCCAGCCGCAGATGGTCGTGTAGAACATGA
>CAMPAJ010000193.1 GCA_946631805.1 uncultured Eggerthellaceae bacterium | reverse complement strand
TGGCAGCGCCAGCAGTGCGGGTAGCTGTGGTTGATGTCCTCGTGCATAATCAGCATGCCGCGCTCGCGCAGCCACTCGATAATCACGGGATTGGCCTCGTTGACCTCCATGCCGCTGAACGGACCGCCGGTCCCAATGCCCTCGCCCTCGTAGAAACGACCGTTGTCGTCAACGGGCATGACGACCGGCACGCCGAACTTCATGCCGGCGAGGTAGTCGTCCACGCCATGGCCCGGAGCCGTGTGAACGATGCCCGTGCCGTCTTCCATGGTGACGTAGTCTGCATAGATGAACACGCCCTCTTCACCTTGATCGGCGAAAATGGGCTGCTCGTAACGGTTTCCTTCGAGCTGGGTGCCCGTCATCTTCCAACCTTCGACGACCTTGGCGCCTTCCCAACCGAACTTTTCCACGAGCTTCTCGACCAGCGCCTCGGCCATGATGGCGGCGCGGCCGTCGTACTCGACGGCAACGTAGTCGGCTTCTGGATGCAGGATAACGGCGTCATCGGCAGGGAGCGTCCACGGCGTCGTCGTCCAAATGGCGACGTCGAGCTTCCCTTCCCATGCCTCCAGACCCTCGGGCACGGTCGTCATGGCAAAGCGGACGAAGATCGCGGGGCTCACTTCGTCGCCGTACTCGATTTCGGCTTCGGCGAGCGCCGTATGGCAATGGCTGCACCAATGGATGGGCTTGCGGCCGCGGTAGATGGCGCCGTCAAGGTACATCTTCTTGAACACCTCGACGTTTCCCGCCTCGTAGTTGGGAATGAACGTGAGGTACGGGTGCTCCCAATCGGCATTGACGCCCAAGCGCTTGAAACCCTCGCGCTGCACGCCGACGTACTTTTCGGCCCACTCGCGACACAGGCGGCGAATCTCGGGCTGCTCGGTCTCGCGGAACTTCTGCGTGCCAAGCGTCGTCTCGACCATATGCTCGATGGGCTGCCCATGGCAATCCCAGCCCGGGATGTAGGGCGTGTAGTAACCGCGCTGCGCATGCGATTTGTTCACGAAGTCCTTCAGGATCTTGTTGAACGCATGGCCGATGTGGATGGGGCCGTTCGCATACGGAGGGCCGTCGTGCAGGACGAACGGCTTGCCGTCCTTGTTCTTCTCGAGCACGCGCCAGTACAGCTGGGATTCCTCCCATTTGGCAAGGCGCTCGGGTTCCTTTGCGGGAAGGTTGCCCCTCATCGGGAAATCCGTCTGGGGCAGGTTCATCGTATCTTTGTAGGAGTTCGCCACAGTTTCCTCTTTCAAGTCGTAATTCAAACCCAATAATTATATGCGAAAACCCCAGATTGCAACGGAAACACTATGGCGTTCAAAATGACTGCACAGCAATGTGCCGCCCGCGTATATAAACAATTCGCCATCCACCGCTTCCATAGCGGTGGATGGCGAATGGTAGGAAACGGTTTTAGCGCCCGTCGGCCATGAAGAAGAGGGCGAGCGTGCCGGGGCCCGAATGCGCGCCGATGACGGGATCGAGCATGTTCACGAAAAACTTCGTGCAGCCGAAGCGCTCTTTAATCAGTTTCACGAGGTAATCCGCATCTTCCTGGCAATCGCCGTGGCTGATGAACACTTCCTGGTCCTCCATGGGACGTTGCCCCGATTTATCCATGTGGTCCACGAGGGCCTGAACGGACTTCTTGCGTCCGCGAACTTTTTCCATGGGAATGAGCTTGCCCTCGTCGTCTACGTGAAGGACGGGCTTGATGTTAAGGAGCGTGCCGGCCCAAGCGCTCGTGCGCGAAACGCGTCCGCCGCGGAACAGGAACATCAGGTCGTCAACGGTAAACCAGTGCGCGACGTTGAGCTTGTTCGCCTCGATCCATGCGTGCACTTCTTCGATTGGCGCGCCCGCCCGCGCCATCATGACGGCCTTGTACACGATGAGGCCTTCTCCCATTGCCGCAGCGAGCGTGTCGGTGTGGTAGATCTTCTGGTTTGGATAGTTGGGGCGCAGCTCCTCAAGAAGCGCCGCAGTGGCTTGGTAGGTACCCGAAAGACCGCTCGAGAATCCGATGTAGAGGATGTTCTTTCCTGCATCGAGCAGCTCCTTGAGCAGCGTTTCGGTGTTTTGCAGGTTAGGAAGGGATGTTGTGAACACCTTGCCTTCGCGCATCATCTTGAAGAAGCTCTTGAGGTCGCTGTCGCGTCCTGCGGTGTAGCTTTGGTATTGCTCGCCGTCCGACATGAACGTGAGCGGCAAGATGTGCAATCCAAAATCACGGATCATCTGGTCGCTCAGGTTGCAGCTCGAATCGGTGACAATTTCGTAGTCCATGTACATCTCCATCCCTATGTGTCGTGCTATTAAGATTATCGGGCCAGCTGAATATGAGAGCCTCCGAGCAGGGACCCGAATAGGCGGTGCGTATGCAGTTAGCTGTTTTTCGTCCGTATTGTACAAGAACATGTACAAACGTGCATTTCTGAAAATGCGAAGCGGCATCTTGCGCCAAGGCTATGGGAACAGAGCCGCAGTTTAGCAGGGCGCCGATAAAGGAGTGGCTGATTGCGTTTCACGCCATGAAGGGCCTCCCCTTTTCGGCACCGCGCTTCCATCACGCATTTCGCTATTTGTAGTCGGCTGGGTTTTTGGAGCTTGAGCCGGTTGTGTTGCCGCCGAGGCGGAGTTCGCGTCCGAACTTGAGGACCGATTCCCCGAAGCGCTCCTTTACCTTGTCGGTTGCGGTCATGATGCCGCGACGTCGGTCTTCGCCGATGAGCTTGGAGCGAGCACCCGGCGCCGGCGAAGGAGATGTGTCCTCGCCCGTGATATCAAATAGCGAAAGCTGTTCTGCCGTTTCGGGTTCTTCCTCGAAACCGGTTACGCCGACCCCTACGAGGCGCACGCTCATGCCGGGGCTCCACAGTTCGTCGAGCATGGAATCGAGCATGCTCTCGAAAAGGAATTCGTCGTCGCTCGGTGCGCCAATTGGGCGCTGTACGCTTCTGACGCTGCGGTCGTCGTAGCGCACCTTGAGGGCGAGCGTGCGTCCTTTCAGGCCTTTTCGCCTGAGCCTGCGGCCGGTCTTGGCGGCCATCGTGCATATCGCGGCCATTATGTCGGCGCGTTGCGTGAGGTCGGTTGCAAACGACGTCTCGTTCGACACGGATTTCACGTCGGTATCGGGCTGTATGGGGTCGTCCTCGACGCAACGCACCCGGTCGAGCATTACGCGGCCGGCCTTGCCGAGCCAGGATACGACGGAAGCGTCGTCGGCCTGCGCGAGTTCGCCGAGCGTCGTGATGCCATGCTGCTTGAGCGTCTTTTCCGCCGAGGGACCGATGCCGCTGAGCGCCCGAACGGGCTGCGGTCCCATGAAGCTCTCCTCGCTGCCGGGAAGCACCACGGTTAATCCGCGCGGCTTGTCCATATCGGAAGCGAGCTTCGCAATCGCCTTCGTGGTCCCCAGGCCGATAGAGCATGTGACCCCGAGCGCTTCGACGCGCTTTTGGATGCGTCGCGCTATTGTCACGGGATGCTCTCGGTTAACCTGCGTAGGCGTAACGTCAAGAAATGCCTCATCGATGCTCACCTGCTGCACATGGGGCGTTTCGTCCCACAGTATTGCCATGACCTCGTTCGACATCTGGCGATACCTATCGTAATGCCCCTCGGTCCAAATCGCATCGGGGCACAGTTTAGCCGCCGTGGCAGAGGGCATCGCCGAGCGCACACCGTAGACGCGCGCTTCGTACGAGCACGTGGAAACGACACCACGCCGATCGGATCCGCCACCGACTATGACGGGCTTTCCCCTCCAATTCGGGTGGTCGAGCTGCTCAACCGAGGCAAAGAACGCATCAAGGTCAACGAGCATAATCGCGCGAGCCGTCCAAGGAATACCAGCCAGCGCATCCAACGCCCGCTCGTCTTCCTCGCTTCTTTCCCGTATCGTATCCATACATCAAAGTCTAACACGTATACGCAACCCACCTACCCCTTACCGGTTAGTGAACTATTCAACCCGCTTGAGCATATCAGCACGTGAAAATGGCTACGACCCCTTTTCACATCCAAGATTGAATGCATCAAGCGGAATAACAAAGCCCCGCGAGTGGAAGGCGGGGGTTGTGAGCGATTCTGCAGGCACAATTCCTGTCATCCACTTCTGCTAGCCGAAGCCAAGCGAACAGCCCCCGCCTTCCACTCGCGGGGCGGCGGGACGGAAAGCCGAAGCCAAGCGAAAGGCCCACCACCCCG
>CAMPAJ010000192.1 GCA_946631805.1 uncultured Eggerthellaceae bacterium | reverse complement strand
CGGCACGCCCTTGGAGTTGAAGCTCTCGAAGATCACGGGCGCTTGCGAGCGATTGTCGAGCTGGGCCGATATGACGAACAGCGACTGCAGGCCCTGCCACAGCTCCAGGGGGTCGAAGTCTTCCTCTTCCATCTTTGACGAGAAATTGTTCAGGTTTTCGACGACGCGTACCGATGGATGCTCGGGCAAGGGCTTTTGGCCGACGACGGCTTCGAGCGTTGCACGGTCGGCGGGGGAGAGCAGCAGCTTTGCCCCCGTCGTGCCGTTGAGGAACGTGCTCGTGATGTAGTCTGCATCGATTCCAAAGAGCTGCTCGCCGGTTTTGCTCAGGTGCGCTGCGAGCGCGGAGAGGATGAGCGTCGTAGTGGTAAGGCGCTGCTGTCCGTCGACGATGGACAGCTCGCGCATGCCGTCGCGTTGTTCCTCCAGGTAGATGAGCGTGCCCATGAAATGGGATCGGTGGGCGCGTGCCGCGCGCATGAGGTCGCGCCACAGTTCGTCGCATTGCAGCGCGTCCCATGAATAGGCACGCTGGAACTTTGGGATGGAAAAGCGCACGTCAGGCGCGCCCATCAGGTCGAGTAACGATTGCTGGCCGATTTGCATGATGTGCTCCGATCAACTTTGCGTGTAACGGTGTTTCGCTAGCTTGTTGCGTCATCGTAGCAAAGTGTCGCAGCGTCGTTTACAGGCGTTCCCGAATATCGTACAGTATGTCCGAAATATGTTCAGAATGCAGTAACCCAGTTGGAAAATGCGCAACCTCACCTCAGGGGTTAAATCGCACATTCGAGGGTGCTGGAATAGGGGATGGTATGGCGCGCAGCTCGAAATATCATACGCGTACGGAAGAGAGCATAAAGGCAGCTCTAACCAGGCTCCTTGCCCGCAAGCCGTTGGCGGACGTTACGGTGGCGGAACTCGCGCGCGAGGCGCATGTGAGCCGCTCGACGTTCTACGAGCACTTTGGCAATCCGAATGATGTGTACGATGCGCTCACGGCCCAGATTTCGGCCGAGATATCGCCGCTCATGAGCCAAGTGGCCTGCTCCGATAGCTTCAAGCCATCAGGCAAGCCGTTTTGTGCGCTCGTGCGCGATGCGGGCGAGCGCTCTTCGGTTGTAAACGAGAGCCGATTCATGGATGCGTTTTTGGGCCAGCGCAAGGGTTTTGAAGAGCATGACCTGTACGACTTGATGACCGATGCCGGCTACACCGATGCGCAGGCGCGGGCGCTTTGCTCGTTTCAGATGTCGGGTTGCTTTAACGCCGCACGCCAATCGCATGCAACGGATGGCGAATGGGACGAGATTCGCCCCGTCATCGACCGCTTCATCCTCGGAGGCATAGCCGCATGCCTCGCTGCCAAGCGTTCAGCCGATTAATACGAGCGGCTATGGGGCGCCTCCCTCATCTGCGGCTGAGTAATATGCGTTCATGAGGGAAAATGCCCGTTCTGCATACTTTCTAGCGGGAGTGGATGCTGGACTTGTGGGTGAAGGGAAGTCCTCCAGCCCACGCATGCTAGCGGCTGTGGGCGCCGAGTGCTTTGAGCTCCTGCTTGTCCTGGTACATGAGGGCGTCGGCGCGTTCGAAGACCTGGTGCATGCTCGTGTCGTTGTGCTCGTCGAATTCGGCAAGACCGGCGGCGATGATGGCGCCGTTCGTGCCGATGCGGCTTTCGGACGTTTCGCGCATGCGCTGCATCAGGCTGGCGCGGTCGTCGTAATCGCGTTCGCGCAGCACCACGACAAACTCGTCGCCACCGATCCTGAATACCGGGCTATGCATGAATAGCTCGCAAATCGTCATGCTCGCCGAGCGGATGTAATCATCGCCAGCTTTGTGCCCGAACGTATCATTAACGTACTTGAGCCCGTTAACGTCACATACCACGACCGCGAACGGCCCCGATACGGAATTGTGGATACTCTCGTCAAGCGCCGTTTCGTACTCCGTGAACGCCCGCTTGCTCTTCACGCCCGTTAACGGGTCGGTATTGGCTGCAGTACGTACGTGGCCGAGCTCCCGTTCGCTTTCGAGGGCGCGCTTGCTCATGTACGAGTAGTTTGTAAGAAGAATTACAAGCGAAATGGCGAATATGGCAGCCACGATCATGAGCGTGCGCTCGTTCTCGCGTTGGACCTCCTCGATTTCCGCCCGCACGAACTGCTCCTCGCGTTCGTGCTGCGCGCTTGGTTCGACTTCCGAGGTGTAGTACTCGTGAATGCGGCTCGATGCTTCGTTCGAGGTGCTCATCATTGACTGGTTCATCCATACGAACGAGACGAACAATACGAGCGATAACAAGCCGATCCACACGACGACCGACTTGCCGAAGCGCCGCTCCTCGTCGTTGTGCAATATGTAACGGAAGAACAAGAACCCCAGAAGACCCCATGCTATGAACAGGAAGTAGGATTCCTTTTCCATGGAGCTTTCCTGGATGAGGTTGGGTATGAGCAGGTACAACCCGAATGCGATCATCAGGAGCAGGCCTGCGAACGCGACCCATCTCTCGACCAAGGCGCCATGTTTGTGCGCCGTTTTCCAGGCCGAAGAGGCAACCATGGCGTAGATGATCGTTGCGCCGATGGTGGTGACGTCCACGATCCAGCCGATGGCGGTGCGCCCGAAGAAGGGGATGAAGAACGAGATGCCGGCTACCAGCAAGATCGCATTCACGGGAATATCGTGCTTTCCCAGGGCAGAAAAACGCTCGGGCAAGATGCGGTCTTTGCCGAGCGCATAAAAAAGCCTGCTCAACGCCAGGAGATTGCCAATAAGGCTTGTGATGATGAGCCCGAGCAGCGCGATGGAGAGCAGCACGATGCCCGTGTTGCCCATGAAGTGCTGCGCAGCATAGAATGCCGGCAGAGCCTTGATGCCTTGGATGTTGCCCAGGTCGCTTACGTACTCATGCCAGCTCGCGTATTCGGGCGGGAAAGCCGTCGTGGACATGAGCAGCACGAATATGTACAGAATGGTCCCAGCCACCACGGCGCTGACCATGATGCGGAATGACCTGCTACGCGCGAACGTGAACTCCTCGGACGAGTGCGAGATGTTCTCGAAACCGATGAACGCCCAAGGAGAAATGGTCGCGATGCGTATGATTTGCGAAAGCGCATCAGTATCGGGGATGAAGGCAGGCTCGAACGTGCGGGCAACAGCGCCTTGGCCCGTGATGGCAACCACAAAGCAGATTACGATAATCGCCGTGAGCGCGATGGCGAGTATGGTGTTGAGCTTGAGCGTCGCGTTCTTATGCCGCATGCACAGAAGCGCTATAAGGCCGATAGCGCAGATGGAAAGCAGTGCTTCGCCAAAGAAGACCTTGTAGCCGAAAATCGTGTAGCTGAAGCCGAATTGAAATATGTTCCCGAAGAAATAACGGGCGAACAGCGGTACCGACGTCGCGTTCGCCCAGAAGACGGCGATGTACGTGAGCGCAAGGAACCACGATGCCAAAAAGCCGTAGTCATGTCCGAAGGCCTCGCGCGCATAGGTGTAGGCACCGCCAGCATCGGGATAGCAGTTGATGAGGTAATGATAGCAGCGCGCGATGACGATCATGATGATGGCGCCCAGGGTGATGCCCAGAACGCTTCCCCAGGGGCCGCCCTGCATGAGGTAGGTATTGCTCGTAACCACGAACGAGCCCCAGCCGATGGTCGTGCCGAGCGACAGCGCCCAAGCGCCCAAGGGTGAAACATAGGGCGTTAGGGAGCGTTCGTTGTTCCGGGTCGTGTTGCTCATGGAGGTTCCTCTCGTGTGTCGAATACTGTACCACGAGAGTTGCAACCTTTAAGAGCGTTTCATCTGAGTATTTTGATAAATTTAGTATGCGAATGGCGCTCCGCGCATCCAGGGGCAGGTTGGAGTGGCGCGATTGTGTTAACGCCAGTCGCGGATGCCGAATGTGGTGGCGAGAAGCTCGTCGAGTTCGGCATCGTCCACTTCGCGTGATTCCTTCTGACCGTTCCTGAAAATCGTGAACGTCGAGTTACGCAGGTCGTAGGCTCCATCAGCCGTCTTGATGTTGGCCATGCGGTTGAGCCTGAACGCCGATTGCGGGTTTAGCGCTTGGAAGAACGACAACGGGATGAAATCGTGTTCTTCGACGGGCATCGTGCAGAACCGCAGGACGGGTCGGGGTTCCTCGCTGCTGCCGGTGTAATTGACGTCCCACCAGTAGTCGTCGCGCTTGTTGAGCCTGAATGTGTGGCCCATCTCGGTTCGGATGGCGTCCTCGTTGATGAGTGGGGCGAAAGTCGGCATGGGGCCGCCGA
>CAMPAJ010000191.1 GCA_946631805.1 uncultured Eggerthellaceae bacterium | reverse complement strand
TGCCCGAACGCTACATCACGTATCTGCAGAGTCGGTACGGCGTGTCGTGGCGCAACTATCCTTCCAACAGGGCGGGTGGCTACCATTACGTCGAGAACGCGTACATTCCCTACGACGTGTACGTGAACGACTACATGCAGTTCCTCGACAAGGACGAAATCATCAAGGATTTCCGGGCGCTTAAAGAAGTCGATATGCGCGACGCGATCGTGCGTCCGCGGATTGTCAAGCCGCTGTATTCCGTGACCATTTTACCGGAGCTCAAGAAGCTGCAATCGTTCGGGTTTCCCGAGCGGTATGCTGTCGACGTGCCCGCCGACGTCGAGCAGGCTATCGATGATTATGTTGCGAAGCAATTCAGCAGGCCGTTCTCGTATTGGAGCATTTGGGGCGGCATGGATGATGCATGGCTGGTCGTGGCGTGCCGCATGTACTTCGCCAAAGGCGACTATCATCGCGCCATGAAGCTCATCAACATGCGCGAGTCGTGCCTCGCGCAGCCCCTCGCGCCCGAATTGCTTGACGTGCGCAAGGAAGTCAATGCGATTTACCGTGTTTACGACGATATCGACTACGGGAACTACGAAGCCGTGCGGGAGGCACTCGAAACCGTCGATTGCCTCGATGAGGCGGTCTCGGCGCATGCGTCGTTGTTCTTGAAATGCCATGATGCCAGCTCCGAGGAAGATTGGCATACCTTGCAGAACGAGGCGGAGCGCCTCGAAAAGCGTTTCTCGGGCGATTACGAGTTCAGGCGCTACCGTGCAGTTGCCCTGGCACACCTCGGCAAACGCGACGATGCCGTGAAACTGCTCGACGATGTGATCAAGGGCTCGAACAACGGCATGACCGTGCTGCGCGCCAAGGACGATAGGGAGGCGTTGGGCCATGAATAAGCCCGCTCAAATTCACCAGTTCGAACTGCTCGTCGAGCTTTGCGGCGTGTGCGAGCAATTGAAGATCCCGTATACGTTGATGAACCATACCCTGTGGGATGCCGTAAAGCGGGGAAAGTACAACGGTGCAAATTACGAGACTGCGATTCTGCTGAGCACCGAGGGACGCGACCGGCTGCTGCGCGCGGAGCTGCCTTCCCATCGTCGTTTGCAGAAGTTCGCGATGAGGGGCTGTTCGCTCAAGTACGAGGACGCGCGAACGCTTCTGCTGGACTATCGGTACGACCGCTTTGGCAAGAACCCGTGCGCCGGCGTGGAGATTTCGGTAGCCGAGCCATCCCGTGAGGGCGGCTATTCGGTGCGCAGGCCAAACGGGACTTCGTTCGAGGTCGTGGCCGATTTGTTCTCGTCGGCAGTGGATTGCGAATTTGAAGGGCGAACGTTCAAGGTCGTGGCAGATGTCGATACGTTCCTGACGGGCATGGTCGGCGCAGATTGGCAGAGCAAGGTCTGGCCATTCAGGACCTTGAAGGTAACGAGTCAACTTGTGTTCCTTCCCGATTGCGACGTGGATGCCATCATGGTCGACCCGCAGGTGCGAAAGACGTTGACCCTTGGGTCGTTTTTGAAACGATGGGGGTATCGCACGTGGGACCGAATAGTTCGCAGGCCCAAAGCAAAGAAAGTCGATCGCTACAAGCTGTATCTGACGCGCACCGAGGACCGCTTCGATCTGTGGGAGCAGTATTACCCCCAAAAGGAGCGCCTATTGGCGATGGCAAAGGATGGCGCTCGCGAAGAAGAGCTTCGAGAACTGCTGGAGCCTCTCGTGCAGAAGACCTGGTACTACCACAAGAAGAAGTTGGGATTCTGCATCGACGAGGATTTGCTGCAGCTCGTGTTGCCCATTTTGAAGGAGCGCTACGAGCTGGACGATGTGAACGTCGTGCTCGAGCGCATCCCCGCGGTCTATCGCGAAAAGCCCATAGAGGAACTGCTTCGTGAGCGGGGCGTTAATCATCCGCTGTTGTCTAAATAGTACCAATATTGGGACATATTAGCGTGAACAAACTTCCGTCCCCCGTTCACGCCCCCACGCCGTCCTAAGCTTGAATGTTTGCGGAAGAATTCGCAGCTGCTTTCGATTGACGTTACAATGCTGTGCGTGATGCTAATCGATTGAAATGTGGAGGCAGCGCATGGGAAACGAAAACGCAGGAGGCGCTAACCTGGAGGTCGTTGACGGCCTTGCGGTCGATCGCTCTTACACGGGCTTGAAGCGCGTGCTGACCTACGGCACGTTCGATTTGCTGCACTACGGGCATACGCGCCTGCTCAGGCGCGCGGCTGCCATGGGCGACTACCTGGTCGTGGCGCTTTCGACCGACGAGTTCAACGCAGGCAAGGGCAAGAAGAGCTTCTACCCCTACGAGGTGCGCCGCGAGATGCTCGAGGCCATCCGTTACGTCGACCTGGTCATTCCCGAATATTCGTGGGAGCAGAAAGTCGACGACATCAAGAAGTACGGCATCGACGTCGTCGTCATGGGCGGCGACTGGGCCGGGTCGGACCGTTTCGAATACCTGCGCGATTATTGCGAGCTCGTGTTTCTGGATCGCACGCCGGGCATTTCGACCACGCAGGTCAAGCAACATCTTCACAAGGGCGTGTAGCGAAAAAGCTTGTGCTGGTTGATGCTCAACGGTGTTTCTGCGCTGGTGCCGTGAAGGGTAGCCCATCGTAGGCGAATAGTACTGCGCCCATGTGCGCTTTGAATTGCTGTTTGCGGTGGCATATGGTGCGCTGGCGTATTTGCTCTCTTTGCGGCATGCGTGTGCGTAGCGTGTCTGTTCGGGTACAATAGCCAAATCAGATACACCTGACCGAAAGGCGCATATGAAAGGCATCGTTCTTGCAGGCGGCTCGGGGACGCGGCTGTACCCCATAACGACCGTCACGTCCAAGCAGCTTCTGCCCGTCTATGACAAGCCGATGATCTATTACCCGCTCTCGACGCTCATGCTGGCGGGCATTCGCGACATCCTGATCATCTCGACGCCGCAGGACCTTCCCAACTTCCGCAACCTGCTTCAAGACGGCTCGCAGTTCGGACTCGAGTTGCACTACGCCGAGCAACCCTCGCCAGACGGGCTTGCGCAGGCGTTTCTCATCGGCGAGGAATTCATCGACGGCGACTCGTGCGCGCTCGTGCTCGGCGACAACATCTTCTACGGCAACGGTCTGGGGCGGCATCTGCAACGCGCGCGCAAGAACGAGCGCGGTGCAACGGTGTTCGGATACTATGTCGAGGATCCCGAGCGCTTCGGAGTCGTCGAGTTCGATGCCAACGGGCATGTGCTTTCGATAGAAGAGAAGCCCGAGCATCCGCGTTCCAACTTCGCGGTAACAGGTCTGTACTTCTACGACAACCGCGTGTGCGAGTTTGCCAAGCAGGTCAAGCCCTCGCCGCGCGGCGAGCTTGAGATCACCTCGCTCAACCAGATGTATTTGGAAGACGGGACGCTCAACGTGGTCACGCTCGGGCGTGGCTACACGTGGTTCGACACGGGAACGATGGACTCGCTGTTCCATGCAGCCGAGCTCGTGCGCGTGGTCGAGAACTCCCAGCGCGTGCAGATCTCGTCGCTGGAAGAGATTGCCTACATCAACGGCTGGATCTCGCTCGAGACCTTGCGCGAGCAGGCCGAGCTGTACGGCAAGTCCGACTACGGCAAGTACCTCAAGCGCGTGGCCGACGGCGAGATTTTCTACCCAAAGAACGATTGAAGCGGGGAAGGGGAGTCTTAGGCCGCATCCAACAGTCGTCGTTAGGGGTGAGCCGCCCAGCCTGGTTGGCTAACTCGTTTGAGACACCCAACCTGGTTGGCTGTTTCATTTGGAAAAGGGAATACGCCAATTGAGACGCTCAACCTGGTTGAGTGTTTCATTTGGAAAGAAAGATAGCAACGAGGAGTTTTCATGACAGAAAGTTTTAATCCCAAAAACATAATCGTCACCGGCGGCGCGGGCTTCATCGGGTCCAATTTCGTGCACTGGGTCGTCGACAACAAGCCCGGCGTGCACGTGACCGTGCTCGACGCGCTGACCTATGCGGGCAACCGCGCGAACCTCGACGGCATCCCCGGGGAGCGCATGACGTTCGTGCACGGCGACATCTGCGACGCGGAGCTCGTGGGCCGTCTGTTCGCCGAGGCCGACGCCTGCGTGCACTTCGCGGCCGAGTCGCACAACGACAACTCCATCGCCGACCCGGCGCCGTTCGTGCGCACCAACGTCGAGGGCACGTTCACGCTGCTCGAGGCCGCGCGCGCCCACGACGTGCGCTTCCACCACATCTCGACCGACGAGGTGTACGGCGATTTGGCGCTCGACGATCCTG
>CAMPAJ010000190.1 GCA_946631805.1 uncultured Eggerthellaceae bacterium | reverse complement strand
AACGGGCGGCGGGACGGCAAGCCGAAGCCGAGCGAACACTCCACCCCCAGCAGGCGCGCCCTCGGGGCGGCGGGACGAAACAGCCGAAGCTGAGCGCTTAGCGGCGTGCAACCCCCATCACGATGTCGGCCAACGTCACCGCAGCATCCGCAGTCTTCTGAGCTTTTGCAGCCTCGGTCATGGAAGCCCTAACATCGGCGTCGTCCACAAGACGCTGCACGAGCTCGGCGAACTCCGGCGTCTCGACGTCGGCGTCGGCGATCATGTACGCACAGCCGGCATCCACGTACGCGCGGGCATTCGTGGTCTGATGGTCCTCGGTCGCAAACGGGAACGGCACGAGCACGGCCGGAATCCCGCGCGCCGAAATCTCCGCGAGCGACGTGGCCCCGGCGCGCGACACGATAGCGTCGGTAGCCGCCATGCACGCGCCCATCTGGTTCGTGTAGCCCACGAGCCGCCAGCGCTTCGCCTGCTCGGGCGTGAGCGCCATCGCCTCGGTCACGGAATCAAGCTCCTTGGGGCCCGTAACGTGCACGACGTACAAGTCGTCGCGGGAAAGAAGCTCGTCTTTAAGGGCCGCCATAGCCTGGTTCAAGTGACGAGCACCCAAGCTGCCGCCCGTAACGAGGAGCATGCGGGCATCCTGGGGAATCTCCAAGAGCTCCCTCCCCTGCTCCCGCGTTGACGCGAACACCTGGCGGCGCACCGGATTGCCCGTGACGGTGATCTTGGATTTGTCGTCGACGGCCGAAGAAGCGTGGTCGTAGGTCAGGCACACGGCAGCGGCCTTTTTCGACAAGAACTTGTTGGCCATGCCCATGACGGAATTCTGCTCGTGCACGACGAGCGGCACACCCGTCGCCGTGGCGGCGCGCCCCACCGGAATGCAGACGTAGCCGCCAAAAGCGACGACTACGTCGGGTTTTATCTCCTTGAACCAGCGCTTCGCGGCTATCGTGCTCTTCTGGATGAGGCCCACGCCCTTGAAAATGGTCGTGGGATGGTTGCGGTTGAACCCAGACGCCTCGAACGGCGTGAAGGGAATCCCCGCCTCCTTGACCAGCCGCGCCTCGACGCCGTTCGGCGTCCCCGCATAGCGAACGTCGACGCCGCGCTCCTGCAGAATCTCGGCCAGAGCCAAAGCCGGGTTGATGTGACCCGCGGTTCCGCCGCCCGAAAGCACTGCGAGCATGATGCCCCTCCTTTTCGCATGCAACCCATAAGCCCATCGGGTCGAGCTGCGCCGTTACTACCGCCTAAACGCTATGCCTTGCGCACGATCTCCAGCTCGTCGCGACGGCGTTCGTATATCTTCTTGGTATCCGAACCTTCGGATACCGCCAAAATCAACCCAACCATCATGAACGAGGCAATGAGCGATGACCCGCCTGACGAAATGAAGGGCAAGGGCTTGCCCGTCGTCGGAAACACGCCGATGGCGCACCCGATGTTCAAAAACGCCTGGAACACGAGCATGATGGTAAGCGAGCCCGCCACCATGGCGCCGAAATCGTCGTAGGCCGAACGCGCGATGCGCATGCCCGCCCACACGAGCGCCAGGAACGCGATGATGACCACGAGCGCGCCCACGAGCCCGAGCTCCTCGCCGATGATGGCGAAAATGAAGTCCGTCTCGGATTCGGGCAGGTATAGGTACTTCTCGCGCGAGTTCCCGAGTCCTGCGCCGAACACGCCCCCTTCGGCAAACGCATAGTACGAGTGAATGATCTGATAGCCGTTTCCGTAGCCGTTCTCGCCATCGTTCCATGGGTTCAGGTACAGGAAACGGTCGGATCGGTAACTCGAGAACAACGTTGCGAAAACCGCGAACAGCATCATGCCCAATATGACCGCGACGATCGCGCGCAGCGGCACTTCGCCCATCCACATGACGCCGATGACGCCGAGCGCGATGATGGCCGTCGTGCCCAGGTCCGACTGGGTCGCGAACAGGAAACCCGTAGGTATGATGATGAAGACGAGCAGCTCCACGATGAACGCGCGGGCATCGACGGCCCCCGCACGCAAGTCGCTGAACAGGCGCGCCGCAACGAGCACGATGGCTATCTTGACGAATTCGGAAGGCTGCAAGCTGATGGGGCCGAGCACGAGCCAACGCTGCGCGCCGTTCTCGGCAATGCCGACGGCGGCCGTGAGCAAGAGCAGTATCATCGCGACGCCCCAGATGACCCAAACGGCAGGTCCCGTCCAGAACCGATACGGTATGAGCTTCCACAACACGAACGCGGCAAGGCCGCCGATAATCGCGAAGCGCACCTGGTCGATCATGTAGCTCATCGCATCCGTCTGCGAGGCAATCGCCTTGATAGACGACGCCGAGTAAATCATCACGAAGCCGAGCAGCACGAGCGCCAGGACGCACAGCAGCATCACGAGCCTTGGCCCCATGACAGACGGCGCCGACATGCTTGCCGATGCGTTATGTCCAGAATCGCGCGCCACGCGCTAACCCTCCTGCACCTGAGCCGCACCGCAAGCGGAAGCCCTCTGCCCGACAAGCTGCTTGAACACTTCTCCGCGATGCTCGAACGACTTGAACTCGTCAAACGAGGCGCACGCAGGCGAAAGCAGCAGCACATCGCCTGGGTTCGCCAAAGCGAGCCCGGCGTCAAGCGCATCCTCCAGACGGGCCGCACGCGCAAGCTCGAAGCCTTCGGGCTGAGCAGCTCGGCCATCCGCAAGCGCGCCCATGATGCGCTCGCCTGCCGCGCCGAAGCACACGGCTGCTCCCGCATGCGCGAACGTCGCCTGCACGAGGTCCGCCAAATCAGTCCCCTTGTCGTCGCCGCCCAGGAGCACGATCACGCGCTGGCCGGGGAACGACTCGAGCGCCTTGACCGTCGCATCGACGTTCGTCGCCTTTGAATCGTTGAAGCAGGCCACGCCTTCGACGGTGCCGCACGGCTCAATGCGATGCTCGAGCGGAGGAAACGCCTTGAGCGCTTGGGCAATCGAGGCGACATCTGCGCCCAAGGCGACGGCGACCGCTGCAACGGCCAGGGCGTTAGAGGCGTTATGCTGGCCCTTTATCTGCAGTTCCGACGCATTGAGCACCGCATGGTCCACGCCTTGGTACGCTACGTGCAGCATTCCCCCGTCGTCGATGAACGCAGCGTTCGCCGCGCCGCAACGCGCCCGCATGTCTGAATGGATGCCGTCGGCCGTGCCCATGGGAATGTAATCGAAACCGCGCTCGCCAAGCTCGAGCGCCTTGAGCTCGCGCACCTTGGCGCGCACGACATCGTTGGTCGCGTCCAAGACGGCAACCGGCATATGTGCCCGTCCCGAACACGCCGCATCGCCCGCATAGGCGCTGCGCATGTTGTCGAGCACTTTGAACTTGGCATCCCGGTACGCCTCGAGCGTCTTATGCCAATGTATATGGTCGGGAGTGATGTTGAGCATGACCGCCGCATCAGGTGCGAAAAACCGCGTCGAGTACAACTGGTACGAAGACACCTCGGCCACGTACACCTGCGTCTGCCCGGCGCTCACAGCATCAAGACACACATCGCCAATGTTGCCCACGGCGTTCGCAGCAAACCCGCACGCCCGCAGCACTTCGGCGCAGCACGCCGTCGTGGTCGTCTTGCCGTTCGTGCCCGTAATGGCCACCCACGTGCTCGACGGGTCGCTCTCGCGCCACGCGAACTCGACCTCGCTTATAACCTCGCTGCTCAGCTGCTGGCCCTGCACATACAGCTCATGCCAATACGGTATGCCGGGACTCGCGATGCATACGTCAAACACGCGCCCTTCACCGGCGAAGCGCTCAAGCGCATCGTCTCCGAAGGCGTATTCAACGCCCTGCGGCAGCGATTCCACGAACGCCCGCGAATCATCGTTTTGCGCGCCCGCGGCTATAAACAATGACGAAACGCGAGACCCCATGAGCGCCGCGCAATACCGAGCCGCAGATTTCCCCGAAACCCCCAGCCCCAACACGAGCACGTTGCCCAAAGGAGCCTGAGCACCCCGCAGAAAACCCTTTTCACTATGTTCCGTAACGCCACCCGTCACGCCAAACCAACCCTTCCACTAAAAACCAGCCGTCACGCCCTCAAGCCTTCTCCACCCAAATGTCCGCGACGCCCTTCGGTCGACGGAGCGGCGAGTGCGTCCGCCCGCGACGCGGAAGCCCCGCCCGCCCGGAGGGCCGAGCCGAGCAGCGGAGGCTAACCGCTCCTCGCTCCAGCGAAGCAGCTGCGGAACTCGCCCGCTTCGCGGGCTCAGACAGTCCTCGCTCCCGCTTCGCCTTCGCTCGTCGCAGCCTCCGAAGCTCGGC
>CAMPAJ010000189.1 GCA_946631805.1 uncultured Eggerthellaceae bacterium | reverse complement strand
CCGACCCGATTCCCACCAAGAACACGATGAAGTACTGCATGAAGGCCACGATGTAGGATAGGGAGGCAGCCGAAAGCAAGCCCGGCAAGATGGACGGAATGACGGCATCGCGCACAATCTGCCATTTGTTCGCGCCGAGCACGGCCGCTTGCTCTTCCAACTTGTTTCCGGCCGCATCCATGACGTCAATCATGATGGATATGGCGTAGGGCATGACGATGATGGTGACGGCAAGAATGACGCCTAGCACCGTTCCCGAAAGGCCCATGCGCGTGAACACCGACTGAACACCCATCGCAAACGCAGAAGACGGAATGATAAAAGGCAAGATAACCGCAAACCGCCATGCATTGCGCCCTGGGAACCGGTGAAACGACAGCGCGCGTGCGGTGAGCGTGGCGACAACTACGCTGAGCAAGGAGATCGCTGACGCGATAAGAACGCTGAACACGGTAAGCGACACCAAATCGGTACCCGCAATGGTAGCTGCCTTCTCGAAGCCACGCAGCGTGAAATTCTGCGGTATCAAATCGGGGAACGGCCAGGAATCGGTAAACGCCCACACGACCATGGTAATGAGTGGCACGAATACAAAAGCCAACCATATGACGAGGAAGATGATGGATGCACGGCGATAACCTTTTTGATTAGTCATGCCGACCTCCTCCCGCCATCTTGGCATCGGCAGAAGAATGCTTCACGGCATACGTGGACGTAGCAGCCCTCGAAGCACCTCCGCCACCGCTCCCCGCAAACATCACGGCGTCGGAACCATGCCTTAGAGCGTCACCGCCGCGAGCGCGGCCGACATTCCGCCGGCTCCCGTGCGACTCGCGGTTCATGAGCACGAAATACGCAATGGCCACGATGAGCGTGATGAGGATCATCATGGTGATGAGCGTCATGGCATAGCTGCGGTTGACGATATCGTTGTTTTGGAACTCGTAGAACGCCATAACGGCGATGGTCTTTGGATTGGTCGTACCCAGCAAGTAGGGAATTTCGTACGATCCGAAGGCGAAGGCGAATACCACCAGCGATGCACGGATGATAGGGCTTTTGCACAAGGGAAGCGTTACCGTGAAGAACGTGCGTATGGGGCTTGCGCCCAAGCAGGCCGACGCCTCCGAAAAGCTGTTTCCGATATTGGACATGAGCGTGATAGTACACAGCGTGATGTAGGGAATCTCCTTGAACATGAACACCAGGATGATGCCCCAGCCCGTATAGGCGCCAATGACCGAAGGAAGCGTCTGCGCATCTTGGATGAGGCCGAGCGCAAACAATACGCGCGCGATCATGCCGCTCGAACCGCACATGATGACCACCATGAGAACAACGACGATATGTGCGACCGATAGAGGTACGCTTAGCGCGAACAGCTTTGTTTGTGGACCCGCCTTCAGGCGCGTCAACGCAGCCGACAGTGCAATTGCCCCTGCAGCAGCGCATATGGTACACGCCGCGGAGAGCACGATGCTGTAGACAATGGAATCGGTAAGTTGGTATTGCGACATGGCTGCCACGTAGTAGTCAAGAGTCGGCTCGGTAAGCCCTGCGTAAGGCGCATATCCAAAGCTCTGCTCGATGCCATTGACCAATCCCATGAGGAATATGGCGAGCAATACCGAAACCGGTAGCAATAAGATGTAGGGCGTGATCTTCTTCAAAAAAGTCGTCCGCATCATCCCCCCTTGCATCCACGATGCCATTTTGCTCCGCCACACTCGGTATGGCGCAAGATGCCCGTGCCGAGTGCGGCGGAGCAGACAACCGACCTAAGAGGAAATGCCGGCACCCCCGAACTAGCGTACGAGGCGCCGGCATTTTACCACCTTACTTACCGTTGACTTCCTCTGCCCAGATCTCTTCGAGCGTGTCGTTGTTCTGGCCATGGATGTTTGCGATGGCGTAGGGATCCATCTTCGTGGGCTCAATCAAACCGTCTGTCCATTTAATCTCATCGTAAGCGGCCTTACCCTCGTCATCCATCATGTCATAGGGAGTGAACGGGTAGTAGCCTACCGCCTCGAACTGCGAAACCTGAATGACAGGCTTCATGATCTCGTTAACGGTCACGAGAGCGGCTGCGAGGTTGCCCGCGTTCTTCGGTATGGCCATGTACCAAATATCATGAATGGCGCCAGACTCCAGGAAGAAAGGACGCGTGGAAGCAGGAACCGTGCCTTCGTCCATGGCACCCTGAGGCATCGTGGTCTCAAACAGCATGGCAATCTCGCCATCAGAGAACAACTGCAGCATTTGATCGCCGTCTGCTGGATACGAAGCACCCTTGTTCCACAGATTTGGGGAAAGGTCGCGCAGATACTGAAGCGCCGGCTCGATGAGTTCCTTGAGCTCGTCTTTCTCGATTTTCTCACTTGAAACACGATCCCACACATCTTTCCCGCACACGGCGTTGATGATGGTGTTCACGAAATAGGTGCCCTTGTAGTTACCCAGATTGGCATACGTGAACTTACCAGGATACTTCTCGACGAGCGCCTTAAAGCTATCGGCGTCCTTGGGGAACTCCGATTCTGGGATAACGTCTGTGTTTGCCCAGAACACATCCCAGATTGACTGGAATGGAACCTCGTATCCCTCGGTATCGCGACCGGAATCGCGCGTGGTGTTGGGGTCGTCCAGATTGCAAAACTGGAAGGAAGGTAAAACCTCCAGGATGGGGCCGTACAGATAGCCTGCATCCATGAGGTTGGTGAAGTTCTCGCCGTTGATCCAGCATACGTCAACCGAACCGCCTTCGGTCTTGCCTGCATTCATTTCGGACGAAATGAGGTTGACCACGTCGACCGTGTTAGCAGCCATGGTCAGATTCCATTTGATGCCGAGCTCCTCGATGCGCGGACCAATGACCTTGTTCATCCAAGCGCCCATGTCGGCACCGGTCATCATGTTGACGTTGACCGTTTGCCCCTTGGCAGCCTCAAGAACGGAATCCCAGTTCTCGATGTCAAGACCTGCAGCGGCAGCGGCAGACGACGCCTCGGCGCTGGCACTAGCTGCGGCACTCGAAGCGGCAGCCGAAGCAGAGCCAGAGGCAGAGCCAGAAGCACTCGATGAGCCGCACCCTGCAAAGCCCACAGCGCTTGCCACGCCAAGTCCTGCGGCACCCGCAATCGAGAGGAACTGCCTACGACTAACGCCCTGGCCCAATCCGTTCTTCGACATTTCTGTCCCCTTTCTTTCTATCATTGCCAAAACTAATTCCTAGCATTGGTCTATGGCGAAGTTTAGACTAATATTTTTAATAGAGCAAGTCTTATATATGCTATGGTGTTGTATAGGTTTGCACCTACGCAAGCACGAGTAATCAAGAGAGAGGACCGCCATGAATCAAAAAGTCAGCGACATCATCGCCAAAGTACAGGAAGGCGGCGCGATCGATTACGACGAGGCGCTGTTCCTGCTGGCGCTTGACGAGGCATCGCCCGAAGCTACGGCCGTTCGCGGCGCGGCAAACGACCTCGTGCGCTCCCGTACGGGCAACGCGTGCGCCATGTGGGGGCAAATCGGCATCGACGTGTATCCGTGCGAGGCCGATTGCCAGTTCTGCTCGTTCGCCAAGTCGACCACCTGCTTCACCGAGCACGTCACGCTGCCGGTCGAGGACGTCGTGGCGCGCGCCAAAGAGTTCACGAAGGGCGGCGATTTGTACGGCCTGTGGCTCATGACCATGAACTCCTACGACGAGGACTACTACCTCGACGTCGTGCGCCAGGTCCGCGCAGCCATCCCCGAGAGCACGCTCTTGTTCTCGAACATCGGCGACACCGACCAGGAGTACTTCGAGAAGCTGAAAGCCGCAGGCCTCGACGGCGCCTATCACGTAAAGCGCATTGGCGAAGGCGAGCTCACCGAGATCGCCCCCGAGCGCCGCGAAGCCACCATCCGCGCCGCCCACGATGCCGGCCTGCGCATCCAGGACTGCTGCGAGCCCATCGGCGCCGACACCTCCAACGAGGCCATCGCCACGCGCCTGTTCGAAATCAAGCAGCGCAACGAGGAATACGGCATTCACGACGGCTCCGGCGTCATGAAACGCAACAGCGTGCCCGGCACGCCGTTCGAGGGACTCGAAAACGAGATTACCGACATGCGCCTCGCACTGATCGGCGCCATCCAAGTGTTCATCATGAACGACCAGGTAGACATGCCGTGGTTCGCCATCCACGAGCCCAACACGGTAAGCTTGCTTTCGGGCGGCAACAACATCTGCGCCGAAACGGGCTTCAACCCGCGCGATACCGCCGAGGATAACTCGGGCCACCACGGCCTCGAAGTGCCCG
>CAMPAJ010000188.1 GCA_946631805.1 uncultured Eggerthellaceae bacterium | reverse complement strand
CATACGGGTTCGAGAACTCTTCGGTCAAGTCAGGCGACAGCAGGCCCGCCAAGGGTTCGGCCATCATGACGCCGTCGGCTCCAGCGGCTTTGAGCTCCTCGGTGTAAGCGATGATGAAATCGGTGACCTTGTCGAGCACGGCATGCACCAGATCAGGCTCGTCGTAGCACAAGAACATGACCTCGTTGACGTCCATCAAACGTCCCGCCAAAGAAAATGGGCCAATATTGCCCGCGATGACCGGCTTGTCATGAATACGCTGCGCGATGAGGCGCACGCCCTCGATGCACACGCCCGTACGGCCCTCGCGCGGATCGGGTACGACAAGCTCGTCTATGTTGCTGTCCTCGTCGACGATTGAGCCGATAACCGTGGGAACCTCGTTGTCGCTATAGCGAATTGTGCTGCCAAAAGCTTCGGCCTCGACGGACAGGTCCATGAACGCAAGCACAGCGGGCATGTCCACGTGATCGTGGATATACTGCATGGCCTGCGCCTGCAGTTCCGGGGAGTAGATGAGTTCCTTGGCCGTTATCCCGAGTTTCTCGGCTGCAGGAAACGTCAGGACCGGCAACGGCTTCTTTTCCTGCGCTTGAATCTGATCGACGATCCATCGCTTCATATTCATTTTGCTCAACCCCTCTGATTCTGCTCTGAAGGAGCAATTCGACCAGTAACGCACAACCCAAGCATTCGATTTGCAGGAAATAGCGTTACGCGAAGTGTCATACGCATCCGCATGAAATAAAGTATCCAGACGGCGACAGGCGGTCACCGTCTACTGTGCACTCAGTTGAAAAAATGAGGCTGTGCATTCTGCACAAACGAAGCACCCCGAAGCCGATAGGCGACGATAAGATCAAAACGCAGTTTTGGGTCGTCCAAATCCAGGTTGAACCGCTCTTGTATACGGCTCACGCGATAGTTCACGCTGTTTCGGTGCATATGCAGCGCCTCAGCCACAACGGACGTGCGACGCTCGTGCGCAAGGTAGCTATACAAGAACTCGTAGTTGTCGGTATTCGCCTCGGCATCCTGCTCGGCAATGGCCGACAAAACGGCATCGGCATAGGTTGAGCATGCGATTAACCGTTGCCGCTCTGTCAATTGCCCCATCAGATAGTCAAGATGGCACTTCTCGAACGGGAACACGCGACCCCAAGCGTCAGCAGACGCGCTGGACTTAACCGCAACGTCGGCGAGCACGCCGCGCATTCCCAGCTCATAGGCGATTCGCGCTTGCTCGTAGGCAATCGAAACCCCCGAAAGCCGCGAAAACTTGGCGCTTCTACCGCACGACAACCCAAAACGGGCCATCAAATCACCTAAGCGCATGGCGATGGTCTTGCCCTTGCGCGTGCACGATCGCTCCAGGCACAGCGTATCGCAAGTCGCAGCAGAGCAGTTGAAGCACAGCACCACAACGGCATCGTCCACAAGTATCGTTTTAGCTGGTGCAACGGCAAACGATACGTCGGCGAGCAGGCGTGTTAGGGGCACCGAGTTTTCTTCGGACTTAGCATAGAACACGCAAAACGTCGCTTCGTAAGGCACGCCAACGTACTGGCAGCGCTCGACTATGGCGCTTTCATCGTCAAGATCGCCGGCAATCAAATCGTTCAAAAACGTGTCGACCGCATTGCCCGATGGCTTACCGTCGGGATAATCCCTTGCAGCAAAAAAGCCAATGGAGGCGCTGAACATATCGAATATGTCAAACAAGCACGGCGTCGGCTCTTCCACATTGCACATCATGACCGCAATAAGCGAAAAAGAAGAGCGGGCTGTAAACGATTTGACGATGGTAACGTACTTGCATATTTCACGCGTATCGTTAACCACGAAACCCGAGCTTTCCGCCCACGGCTTGAAGCGTTTGTGCAGCTTGAACTTCCGAATGTTTTCCTCGGTGTGGTAGCCATGGGCGATGAGCTCCATCGTTATGGGATCATCGCATGGCACGCTTTTGGTATAGGCAATGAGCTTGAGGGCCGGATCGAGCACAACGACGTTGTTGCGCAAGAACGCCTCGCTCGCATCGAGCAAATCCTGAAGCGATCCACCTGTATTGCAGATGCGCTCCATACGATGCTGCCAAGCTTCGTACTTTTGGAATACGTCAAGCAGCACATCGAACACGACGAGGGGCGGCACGTTTCCCACGACCGTTAGCGCTGCTTCGCTCTGGGCATATTCTTCTTCACCCGCGCAGACGAGCAAAGCATATCCGCCCGCGCCCTGCACGACCCGCACTTCGTCCGCAGTGCGGCACAGGTATAGCGTGCCGCTGTTGACTACTCGCCCTTCCAGGTACAATCGCACGTCCGTAAATGCCGGATTCTGGGCGCCAAAACGTTCAACCTGGCCAAGAGCCTCCAATTCGTGCTCGATTATATTCAGCGTAAGACCCAAAACCGTTTCCCCACATCGTCAAACCATGCAAACGCTTCTCCGCGAAGCACCACGCTAATAATACAAGACGGCACCCACAGTTCCGCGAATCTCCAATCCCTTCCTATGACACTATCCGAAACCAAACGAACGGCTGACGCCTGCAGTAACGGAGGCTTTTCTTTACCACATTGGGAAAAGGGACGACCCGTTGCAAACTGAAAATATCTAAGGATAGTGTGCCTGGCTGTATGCAAGCACAAAGTATGGTAAGATTTTCAGACCAATGTGATAGAAGAAACAAAAGGAGTATACATGCAGCACGTTTCGCGTTTCGCGCTTTCCCTGCTTATTGCCATCGCCACCTGCACGGGTGCGTTCGCCCTCGTAGGTTGCGGCGGCTCCGCAAGCTCGAGTGCAGCACCGGCCGCAAGCGCGCAGAGCGCTTCTGCAGAAGCCGCCTCGACCGACGCAGCGAGCAGCGCCGCCGACACCGCCGACGACGAAGAGCAGGACAATTGCTACGGTGACGACCTGCCCGCTCGGAAGTCGTAAGAACCCATGAGCAGCTCATACATCGAAGCAATCGACGCGCAGGCAGCTCGCGTCCCGCATAAGGACGCCTTCTGCAACAGTCGCGGCGAATCCATTACCTTTGCCGAGCTCAAACGGCAATCCGACGCCCTTGCCTGCTGGATTGCCGCCAACGACGCCATAACGGCAGGCTCACCGCTCGTCGTGTACGGCCACAAATCGCCGTTCATGCCCGTGTGCTTCCTGGCATGCGTGAAGAGCGGCCACGCCTATGTGCCCATCGACGTCGTGTACCCGCGCGACCGCGTGTCGAGCATCATCGGGCAGTTAGGCTCCACGGCCGTCCTCGACACGATCGGCACGCTCCCCGAGGTCCTTCAGGCAAATCCGGAATGCCCGTATTTTGGGCCCGATGAGCTGCACGCCCAAGCGGCAGCCGAGCCCAACTTCGAGGCGGCGCCCCAGCCTGTTG
Source organism: uncultured Eggerthellaceae bacterium (assembly GCA_946631805.1). The sequence goes on along the minus strand of CAMPAJ010000188.1, from coordinate 1,010 downwards.
ACGCCAACGACCTGTTCTACATCTTGTTCACGTCGGGTAGCACCGGCACCCCCAAAGGCGTGCAGATCACGACCGAATGCGTCGACAACTTCATGGACTGGATGCTCAACTGCGAGTACGCCGTCGAAGGCGAGCGTACGTGGTTCAATCGCTCGCCGTTCACGTTCGATGTGAGCTTGACCGACATGGTCGCCGGCCTCACGCGCGGCGATACGATGTTTGCCCTCGAAGACGAGGCCGACAAGAGCCTTTCGCTCGCATTCGAAGCGCTGGGCTCAAGCAACGCAACCGACTGGGTATCGACTCCCTCGTTCGTCGACCAGTGCCTGGCCGACGAATCGTTCAACGCGGAGCTCATGCCTCACTTGAAGCGCATGCTCCTGGCTGGCGAGGTGCTGCGGCCCGAAACCGTGCGCCAAGCGCAAAAGCGCTTTCCCGGCCTTCGCGTATTCAACGGATACGGCCCGACCGAATCGACGGACCTGGTCACGTTATGCGAAATCACGCCCGACATGCTCGCGCAGGAACGGTCGCTGCCCATCGGCTACGCCAAACCCGGCTCCCAGCTTCTGGTGCTGGACCCCCAAACGCTCGAACCCGTCCCGGACGGCGAGCACGGCGAACTGTTCGTCATCGGCAACACGGTCGCACTCGGCTACTGGAAGCGCGACGACCTGACGGAATCGGCATTCCGCGCTTGCCCGCAAGAGCTGGCGCAAGGTCAGCGCGCCTATCGCACCGGCGACGAGATCACGCGCGACCCCGATGGCTTGTATTACTACCATGGGCGCTACGACCTGCAGATCAAGCTGCACGGCTTTAGGATCGAGCTCGGCGACATCGAGGCGGCGCTTTGCTCGCTGCCCCAGGTGCACATGGCCTGCGTGCTACCGTTCATGCGCGATGGGGCCATTTCGCATCTGGTCGCGCTCATCGTCCCCGCAGATTTGGAAGCGCCGCGCGGATTCGCCGTGACCAAGCAGCTCAAGGCGGCCGTACGCGAGATCATC
>CAMPAJ010000187.1 GCA_946631805.1 uncultured Eggerthellaceae bacterium | reverse complement strand
TGGACCGCGCCACGTGGATGCGCTACGCCGAGTGCCACGTAGACCTCTGCACGCTGCGCGAGGTCCAGGAGAGGTGCGGGGTGAGCCTGAAGACCGCGTGGTTCATGCGCCATCGGGTGCTCGAGGCGATATCGGCGTCGATGCCGCCGTTCAGGTGCTCGGCCGGCGACGGAATGCAGCTCGACGAGACCTACCTGCGAGAGAGCTTCAAGGGCAACCGCAAGCACGCCGAATGCGGCATCCCCAGGAGGGCCCGCAAGCGCCACGAGGGAGTCGACAACTACGAGCAGATCTGCGTCCTCACCGGCGTGAACGACGCCGGCGACATGTTCTTCGAGATGGCCGGCCGCGGCAACATCACCGACGACCGGGCCGCGGAGTTCCTGGAGGGGAAAGTGGGTAGCGGCGCCATCGTCTGCACCGACGGATCGCGCGCTTACCCAAATGTGCTCAAGGCCCTCGACGTGCGCAAGCACGACGTCAGCCCGTCGGGAAGCCACGGCATCAACGTCGTCAACAACCTGCACAGCAGGCTGATCGGCTTCCTCGACAGGTTCAAGGGCGTGGCGACGAGGAGGCTGTGGAACTATCTGGCCTGGTTCAAGTGGATCTGGACCTTCAAGGTCGGAAGGACTGCCGAGGTCGTCGCGGACATGGTCGTCAAGCACGCCGGCACCAACAACTATAAGACGACCTGGCGCGGCTGCAAGAACACCCCATACCCGTTCTACGACTACTGGGTGAAGCAGGCTGGCTGGGATGCAGCCGCAAGAGCGGCCCTGCCCTTGGCAGCATTAGGGGCGTAACGATGGTTGGAGCGATGGAAGGTCATAACCGTATCCATTTAGGGTTAACACCTCCGTCATGCGGTACATGCGGCTTTCTTGGATTGTTTATCAATACCGTCATCATTCGCATGAACAGCAGCGATGATGGTCAAGACGATTGCTGTGAAGCGTCTTTGCTTCCTTCATCTAACGACACAAGTTTCCATATATCTCGCGTGATGCAGTACTGGGCAACGTGGCCATAGTTCGATCTGTCGAGCTTTCGGAAGCCGTCGGCTGTCTTGCGCACCACGGGAACGATGATGTTCTTTTCTCTCAACTCGGTCATGCCCCGGGCGATCTGGTAGCGTGTGAGGCCCGATCGTCTGGCGATCTCCTCAGCCGACGCGCGGCCGAGCCTCCCGTCGGCGTACACCTTGCGGCACAGCGCAACCATCACCGCCCAGCCGTTCCTGCCAACCTGCTTGCTCACGAGCGCAAGCATCAAGCCCTCCGGAATCGTCGAGTAGGTGAGGCTAGGGTATCGCGCGAATACGTCCTTGCCCTGATTTAGTCCACCTCTACCGACTGGCATATCTTGGCCTGTTCCTCGAACCTTCGCCTGACGAACTCCTCACACGCAGTGGTGCTCGTCCGCCACGAGTTCCGGATCCTGAACGCCTTGAGTTCTCCCGCACTCACGAGCCTGTGCACTGTCGGGTAAGACGTGCCCAGCATCCTAGCCGCTTCGGGAAGCGAGATGATCCTGCCCTCGTTGCCGAGCGCATCTACTTCCGTGCGTTTCTTGGGCTCAACTTGAGGCGTTTCCACCTCAAGTTCGATACACTCGTTTTCTTCTCGATATTCTGCGCTCTCCACGGCATGCTCCTCTGCTCTGATGCTTCGTACGCCGCAGGATAGCCTCTTAACCACCCATCTTTCGAAAAAACCCTCATCCTAGGGTCTTTGATTCCCATTTTGGGGACCTTTCGCCTGTCATCACCGCGATGTGCGTGGCCAAGCATGCGCCAGTTGCCCATCGGCCGTCGCGGAGTTTTTTATCGAGAAAGAGTTAAGAGCAGATTGACGGTTGCGCTCTGGCACAAGCAACCCCTTTGTTGCTAGCCCTACATCGCAAGCATAGGTTGCTCTGCTGTACAACCTACTTTGCGTTGTGGCGCAACCTTTTGTCAGTACGCGGTTTTCCACTTGCGGCAGAGCGCAACCTGAGCCGCGTTTCACCCGATTTTTGGCTGCGCTTCCGATTCTCTTTGTTGGTAAAATGTTGGTTGCTTGTTGGTCGCGTGTTGGTTCATAAAAAAACTGACCTGTTTTCGCAGGTCAGTTCAGGTGTTCTGGCTCCCCGGGTAGGATTCGAACCTACAACCCTCCGGTTAACAGCCGGATGCTCTGCCGTTGAGCTACCGAGGAATCACTGCGCTTTTCGAAGTGCGCAAGGAAGTATTATAGCGAAATGATTCTTAGGCGCAAGCCCGAATTCATGTAGACGGCGTGGAGACGATGCGAACGATATGAGCGGGTATGGTTTGTTGCCAAAAGATGCGAAAAGGTGCGTGATCCCGTGCGCTACAATTGCCAGGTTAGCGTTACATTGCCGCAACATGCAGTTAAGTTGCCGGCAAGCAGGGGGATTGAATGGTTCGGCTTCGTTACGGATTCAACGTTTTTGCCATCGCGGTTGCGGTTGCTTTGTGCTTGGGACTCGGCTTTGCGATGGCGGGCGTGCATACCGCATTCGCGGCCGATCGCGTGCAGGTCGGGACTCTTTCCGAAGTTGGCGAGGATTCCCCCGCAACGAAGTACCCCATCGTCTACAAGCTCAAAGGTGGAACGCTCAAGGGCGAGTATCCCACGACCATCAAGGCTGGCAAGACAATCGAGGCCGACAAACTACCCACGCCTAAGCGCAAGGGCTACACATTTGCGGGGTGGTATTCCAACAAGAAGCTGACGAAGCCTGCCGTCGAGATTGCGGGATCGGTCAAAGCCGCCCAGCGCACGGTGTATGCGAAATGGAAGACCAAGGAGTATTCCATCACGTATATAACCAGAGGTGGCAAGCTGACCGACAAGCGACCCACCTCGTACAAGACGAGCAAGGGCGTCAGGAAGCTTCCGACGCCGGTGCGGCCGGGCTACCTGTTCGTCGGCTGGCGCATAGGCTCCACAAAGAGCGATCCCACGCTGGGCATCCCGAAGGGAACGACCGGCAACAAGAAGCTCTACGCAGCCTGGAAGAAACACGACTTCATCGCCCATCAGGGAATCGCGAGCGAAGGAGTGCGCAAGAACTCGCTCGACGCTTTCAAGAACGCTGCCGATATGGGCTTCCACTACGTCGAGACCGATGTGCGTTTCACGCGCGACAACGTGCCAGTGCTCTCGCATAACGAGCGCATGCTCGTATATAAGAAGGGCCTCGACGGCAAGAAGAAGGGCAAGCCTTTCTACATCAAGATTGCCGACGTAACGTACGACAAGCTGCAGAACAACTACATTGCGGCAGCGAAGAGGGGCGTGTATACCAACAGGACCGTCATCACCTTCAATGCGCGCACGAAGCAGATTGCAACCAAGAAGAAGCGCGTCCGCCAGAACCTGACGAAGTTCACTGCATTCCTCGACACGTGCAAAGATGAGGGGATTGTTCCGGTCATAGAGATGAAAGAGGGGACGAAGTCCCAGATCAACAGTTTGATTCGCAAAGTCGAGAAACGCCATATGGTCTACAAGGTCAAATGGAGCTCTTTCAGCAAGAATCTGTTGAACTACGTGAAGGACCGTCATCCCAAATCTAGTTTCATATACCTGGCCAAACGCGCGACGCCTGCCAAGGTGAACGCAGCCACGAAGCTCATGGACGGCGGAGGCGACGTGACGATCGCTGCGAAGTCGACTCGCATCGGCAAGACCGACATCGCTCGTTGCAAGAAGATGAACGTGCCGCTCGGCGTCTTCACCCTCAAGAACGAGAAAGTCGCGAAGCGCTACGACGCATACGTGGGGCTGTTCTATATCAGCGCGGTCAAGAAGCACATCTAGCCATTGCACGACTCATTCGCGGCGGAGGTGTGTCGACCCGACGTTGGTGTGGGTTGGCGGCGCATCCGCTACGAGTAAGTGACGGGGAATAGGTGCCAGGCGCGCCCCGTCACCCGTTGCTCCGCTGCTCGCAGCCTGCGACTCATCACAAGTAACTTAAAGCCCCGCCGCGCCATCGCTCCGCAAGTCGGGGAGCTATAGCGCGGCGGGGCCGTTTGCGCGTGCCGTCGTGGTCGGCGTGATGTCGTGGCCGTTTAGTACACCATGTGCATGGCTTCGCGCACTTCGTCGAGCGTCGCGTTGGCGATCTCGTTCATGCGGCGGTTGCCCTCGTGCAGCACGTCTTTGACGTAATTCAGGTCGGACTCGAACTGGGCGCGGCGCTCGCGGTGCGGCGCGAGGTATGAGTTAACGCTCTCGGTGACAATGCGCTTGAGCATGCCCGCACCACCGTCGCCGATCTCTTCCGCGATTTCGACTTCGGAGCGGCCCGAGCAAAGGGCCGCAGTGGTGAGCAGGGCAGAGACCTCGGGGCGGTTCTCCTTGTCGTAGTAGATGTTGCGGTCGCTGTCGGACTTCGACTTCTTAATGATC
>CAMPAJ010000186.1 GCA_946631805.1 uncultured Eggerthellaceae bacterium | reverse complement strand
GTTGACCAGCAAAGCCGCCTTGCCGGCCTGCACATAGGGCAGCAGATGCTCGATTATGCCGCGGAACATGTCGTACTGAGCACCGGCGCCGCCGATGGAAAGCAGGTAGCGAATCGGGCCGGCACCTGGCTCGCCGGCAGCCCGCTCGACGCGCTTGGCGCAGTCGAAGGGGATGTTGAGCACGAGCTCGTGATCGATGTAGTGCCCGGTATACGCGAGCGCCTCTGCGGGCATAGGGGAAAGCTGGCGACGCTTGTCCATGCCGCGCAGCATCCAATAGCCCAATTGGCTCGATGGGGTCTGCACCGTGTGCACGCTGCCCTCGGCCAAATGCAGCGCCATGGGCCAATTGTCGGGAATGGCGTTGACCACATGGGTGAGCCCCGCATGCACCGCAGCCTGCGCCGTCCACGCATGCGTGCCGACGAACGGGATGTCGCTCGGCAAATCCGCATAGGGGGCCACCATGAGCTCGGCGGTTTTCTGGTCCGATGCGTTATACGAGAGCTTTCGGAAACCCTCGCTGTTCAGCGGCTCCCAGAACAGCTTGTTGAACAGCTGCGAGCGCTGGGATAGCCTCGATGCCATCGAATACAAATCGTTTTGGTGCGAGATTATCTTGGTGGCGGCGGTGTCGGGGAAACCCATCAGGTCGAACCAAAGGGGCGTATACCCGAGCGCATGCGCCGCAGATGCCATCGCCATGGCGATGCGGTAATGCCCGTACCCCATGCGGATATTGCCGATGACGACGGGCGAATCGACGCCCGTCAAATCGAGCGCCCCCGAAGCGCCGCCCTCCGCCGGCGCTAATCGCAGAGCGCCGAAGCGTTCGCCTATAACCGGCGCCTCGGCAAGCGCCAGATGGCAAGGCTCAGATCCATCGCCGAACTTGCGCGCGTACTTGCGCTTTGACTTGCACGCCTTCGCGTACGCACGACTACCTACCTCGTTGCCAAAAATGAAAGCCGATCGATCTTCGCCCATTCGCTACCCCTATTGTCCAAAAACAGTGAACTGCATTCCTTAACGGTGCGAATGTTATTCTAGCAGCCATCCTTCGTTTCGCTCGCTCAAGCAACGGGTGCATCGAAGAGGTTCCGGTATTGGGCTTTCGCGTTCTCATCGGCTCCTGGGAAAAACGGGCAGGCCTTCTTGCGGCATTCGGCGTTTCGGGAGAAGAACGTGCAGACGACCTCATCGGGAAGCGTCATCTGACTACCGAGTAGCTGGTTAATGTAGGGTACGGCCGTCAATACCGAGATATAGCCCGTGCGTTTGCAGCAGCGAGGTCCGCCGACATCCGCCATCCGGCCGAGGATGATCGACGTCAGGCGCTGGCACTGCGCCCACGGGCCATCGGTCATGGGCGTCGAGCCGTTCAGGATGCTCATGGCCTGACCCGAAGACACGGCCGCACCGCACGTACCCCAGAAGCCGCACGTGCCCCCAGGCACCTGGAGGCTGCGCCTCTTCAGCTCGGCGAGCGCCGCGGCTTTGTCGAGCGGCTCGCCCTTGGTGTTTTTGCCGCCAGCGTTCGCATATGCCGTGATAAGCGACGCGCCGATGAGCGTATGGTGCTCGGGGCCGTTCGGGTAAATGGACTTGTCGCTCATCGCCTCGTTCATGATGGCGATGGGATCGGTCGAACCGTTGCTCGAGCACAAGCCCATGATGTAGTCGACGCCTTCCGAGCGGTGGCATGCATTGCATACGTAATGCCCCGCTTCGCAGATGGAATGGCCTATCTCCTTATTACCGCAGATATGGCACGTGACCTCCTGCGCCTCATCCCAGTACACCAAGGGCTCACCGCATACGAGGCAATTAGCTTTTCCCGCCGACATGCTTGCTTCCTCTCTCGTGTCATGACGGGGATCGTCATGGATGGCTTCGTCTGTTCGTAGTCTTATTCTTATATAAGACTATGTCTTATAGGAATATACCACCAATAGATTTGAGCGACTATGCCTGTATGCCACGAGCCCTTCCTTTCCACTCAATTGCTAACGCATGGATGCGATAGCTTTTGCAATAGCCTTACTCGAAGCCCTCGACCTCAGCCTTGGCATGCGTCTCCCAGCGCTTGACCATGGGCTGAACGGGCTTGCCGGCCAATATAGACACTGTTTTACCGGTAGCCTGCGAAATCTCGTCAGACCGGTACCCATCAATCGGCTCGCTCCTCGGCGGCATGATTGCGGGTGTACTGGGTTACACCGCAATGTACATCGTCGTCGCGGCGTTTCCGCTTGTCGCCGGCATCCTTTCCGCCGCGCTGATCAAGCAGCCAAAAACCGACCTGCAATAACTGCAGCATTCGAAGACGCCATCGCTGCACTGGATGCCCTTCTGGAAGAAGTGCCCAGATCGCTTATCGGATGGATCTATTTCTTCTACTTCCCCATGGATTACACCGGTTTTCTGGGGAGGGCGAAGCAAATCGAATGCTCGCTTTTGAGCACGAAAGATGTCTCGAACATCTACCTGATGGACGACAAGCCGAATACCCTGGTAATCGAAGCTAAATTCGAAGTTGGGTCATTTGATTAACTACCCTTGCGAATTGCGCAAGATGACCTCGGCTAAGGCGTCGAGCGATTGAACGTCCCACCATTCCTCGTCGGGGACGTGGGCGCCGAACTCGACCTCGAGCTTGGTGAGCACCTGGATGAACCCGAGCGAATCGACCCCGCCTTCCACGATGAGCGGCTCGTCGTCTTTGAGGTTGGGATTGTAGTCTTCGGGCAAATCCTGCGCCATAATCTCGCGGGCGCGGGCTTTGATTTCCTCAGCAGTTGCCATGTTGAAGTTCCTCCTGTAATTTCCATCGCTCGATATCGCCGGCAGCCGTGCGCGGGAGCGCATGATCCAAGCGGCCGATCCGCCCAATTCGCGAACTTGGCGGGTATTCGCGCATAACGGTATCGAGCGCCTCCAGTATCTCCGAATCGCTCCGTTCGTGCGCGAGCCTGCCGCACACGAGCGTCAACGCCCCTTCGCACAACACGGCGGCGATATCTTGCTCGCCAAGCGCCTTGCACAGCGCCGCTTCGTATTCGGGCAGGAACACCTTCGTCCCGCCCGGCAGCGCAATCACATCCTTGATGCGGCCTTGCACATGCAGCAAGCCCGCGTCGTCGATGTATCCCCTATCGCCCGTACGAAGGATGCCGTCGCGCAGCGCCGCAGCGGTCTTGGCGGCATCGCGGTAATAGCCCTGCATGAGGCAGGTCGGAGCATGCACGAGGATTTCGCCATCTTCGGCAATCGACACCTCGTCTTCGGGGCAAATCGTCATCGCGTGGAAATCGTCGCCGATGCTCAGGGCGATCCCCGAGCTCGTTTCGGTCAGTCCGTACCCCAAGCTCACGCGAATGCCTCGTGCGCGCACGGCGTCGAGCAAGGCATCGGAGCAATCCGCCGCGCCGACCAACACGAGTTTCAGACGGTCGTTCAGCGCCTTGCGCGCAACAAGGTACTCGAGCAGCTTGGGCACCACTGAAGTCGTAGTAGGGTTGAACAAGGCCAGGTCATCGGCATAGTAGCGCGGTCCACGGCCAAGCGCCACCGTAGCACCGCACGCAAGCCCCCACAAAAGCCCGCACACGAACCCGAACACATGCGAAAGGGGCAGCAGGCACAGCAACGTATCGTCTTGCGAAAGCGGCATGAGCGACGCGCCATTGAACGCACTCGACATGAGGCTCGCATCGGTGAGCACGACCGCTTTTGACGAAGACGTCGTGCCGCTCGTAAAGAACAGCGCGTCATGCGCCCCGCCTGCAGGCTTGTCATGGGGCTCCAAAAGCTCCTCGAGCGCCGCGCGCCTTGCAGCGCCCGACGCCCATACGCAATCGGCATCAACCGCATGCAGAAGAGGCGCCAACACCTGGTTGGGCATGAGTGGGTCCAGCAACGCCACCTGCAAGCCCGCCCGCACGGCGGCGAAGACCTCGACCACGCATGCAACCGTCCCATCGGCCAAAATCGCCTCGCACGCACAACCCTGCTCGGCAAGCTGCGCCACTCGTTCGCCCACCTGCGCACCCAGCTCATTCCACGTAACAGTCCGAACCCCGGCGCCGTCTTCGCATACCAACAGCGCCGCCCGATCAGGAGCGGAGGCAACCATGCGGTCAACCAGGTCCGCAAACCCCGTATACCGAATCACGAAACGGCCTCCTCTCTCTCATCGCGCTCAATCAACCAATCGAGCATCCCAAAACTATTTCTTTCAGCATGCCGATGTAGCAAAGGGGACAGTCCCCTTTACTTCACCAATCGGAGCATCGAAGCCCCGGGAACTCGAGGTGGTGGGTCTTGGGCGATTCTGCAGCCACCATTCCTGTAATCCACATAGGCTAGGCGGAGCCAAGCGAAAGGCCCACCACCTCGGGTTCCCGGGGCGGTGGGACGACGGGCCGAAGCCA
>CAMPAJ010000185.1 GCA_946631805.1 uncultured Eggerthellaceae bacterium | reverse complement strand
CGCAGCCTCGAGAGCGCCTGGGATACCGAGCTCGGCCGCATCGTGCCCAAGCAACGCGCCGCCACGAGCCTGTACTTGCTGCCCGGCAGCGAGTTTCATGTGGTGGACGCGCTCATCACGAATTTCCACGTGCCGCGCTCGACGCTCATGATGCTCGTGAGCGCCTTCTCGAGCCGCGACAACGTCATGGCAGCGTACGAGCACGCCGTGCAGGAGCGCTACCGCTTCTTCTCGTTCGGCGACGCAATGTTCATCCAGTAATGCATTAAAGGGGACAGTCCCCTTTAATGCATCAGGAGTTGCGGGCGGAGCGCATGGCCTTGAGGATCGCTTTTTTCTTGGCTTGGGCCTGGGCGTAGGCTTGCTTGCGGGCGGTTTCTTCCTTGCGGGCGGCTTCCTGTTCGGCGCGCTGCTTTTGGCGCTCGGCTTTCTGCGCTTTGCGAAGTTGCTTGACGAACGCGCGCGTGGCCTCGCCTTCCCGCACCGAAAAACGGCATCCGCAGTAGTTTTGGCGGTACATGCCCAGCTCGCGGCTTATGCGCGTGGCCTCATCGTAATAGGGGCGATAGTCTTCGAAATGCCACTTGACGCCCGCCTGCACGCTCGCGCGCTCGAGCTCTTCGCAAATGACGTCGGTGAACTGATACGGGCTCACCGCAAGCGTCGTGGTCAGCGCATCGTAGCCGCCTTGCGCCGCCGCGGCCGCGGCCTCCTCGAGCCGCATGCGGTAGCACGCGCGACACCGCTCCTTGCGCCGTTCGTCGTCGAGCAGCTCGGCCACAGTCGTCGGAGTGGCAATTTGGCTATCCGCTTTCACGTTGGCAAAAGCCACGCTTGCGGCGGCCGCGCCTTCGCCCGTTTTGCAGCCCGATTCCGCCCGCTGCAAATGCTCTTGCGCGAACGCTTCCCCAAAGGCGGGGCTGAATTGCTTGAGCGCTTCGCCTATCGGGGCCACCTCGCGCTCCCATGCTTGCGGATCATACACACCCTCGATAACGTCAAACCCCTGTTGGCCAGCATATTTCTGCAGCTCTTCAAGCCTATGTAGGTATTCGGACTCAGGCGCGATGTTGCTGTTGGCGTAAAAGACCGTGATGTCATGTCCCGCCTCGGCAAGAAGACGGGTCGGCATGATCGAGCAAGGTCCGCAGCATGCATGTACTAGTAACTTCATGGACCCAGTGTAGCAAATCCCAGGAGCGCCGCTCTCCAGCGGAGCAAATCCCGGCCGCCCCCTTCACTTCACCATGTGGTATAACATGAAGGCATTCAGCGCCGCTCCCATGGAGGAAACCATGCCCATCATCAGCTTCGACAACGTTAGCTTCTCGTATGATGACGGGCGTTCTGCACTCGACGGCGTAACGCTCAGCATCGAGCACGGCGAGTTCCTGTGCATCCTCGGCGCGAACGGAAGCGGCAAATCCACGCTCGCCAAGCATATGAACGCCCTGCTCGCGCCGTCTTCGGGTTCGGTAAGCGTTATGGGAAACAACACCGCGGACCCATCTGCAGCATATGCGGTGCGTAGCGCCGTGGGCATGGTGTTCCAAAACCCCGACGACCAAATCGTCGCCAGCATCGTCGAGGACGACGTCGCGTTCGCGCCCGAGAACCTGGGCCTCCCGCCTGCGGAAATCCGCGAGCGCGTAACGCAAGCGCTTTCCGCCGTCGACCTGGGCGGGTTCGAGCAGCGCGACGTATCGACGCTTTCGGGAGGGCAAAAGCAGCGCCTGTGCATCGCCGGCGCGCTCGCCATGCGCCCGCAGGTGCTCGTGCTCGACGAAGCGACCTCCATGCTCGACCCGCGGGGGCGCAAGGCCGTGCTCAAGCTGTGTCGCGCGCTCAACGAGCAAGGGCTCACCATCGTCATGATCACACACTTCGTCGACGAGGCTACACAAGCTTCGCGCGTGGTAGTTCTGGAAAACGGCCGAATCGTCGCCGACGGCGCGCCTTCCCAAGTGCTGCTCGACGCCGACGCTCTGCACTCGTGGCTACTCGAGGCCCCCTTCCCCGTTCGCATGGCGCACGCGCTCCAAGCGCGCGGCGTGCCCGTGCAGCCGACACTGGACCCCGAGCAGTTATGTGGTGAAATCCAAGCGCACACCAAACGCAAAACCAACCCGAATAATTCAGACGTCAATGAACAGCATACCGAGCGCGAGAATCTGAAACCATCGTCAGCGGAGAACGACTTCGGCAGCGACGTTTTCGCCCTTGAGTTCGAAAACGTTACGTTCTCGTACCCGAGCACGCTGCAACGTTTTCGCCTACGTTCGAAAAAACCTAAAGACCAATCAGGGGAAACGCCCACGGCCGAACGCGAACAGGCTCTTTCCGACATCAGCTTCGGCATCCAGCACGGCGAGCTGTTCGGCGTGGCGGGGCACACGGGATCGGGCAAGAGCACGCTCATGCAGCTTTGCAACGGCATGCTGCAGCCGACGGCCGGGCGCGTGCTGTGGAACGGCCAGGACCTAGGCAGCAAGGACAACGCCAGGCAGGCGCGCCGCGACGTGGGACTCGTTTTCCAATTTCCCGAGCTGCAGCTGTTCGCCGAAACCGTGTACGAAGACGTGGCTTTCGGACCGCGCAACTTAGGGCTCGACGAAACCGACGTGCTCGAAAGCGTGCGAACCGCGCTCGAGCTCGTGCACCTCGACCTCGACGAACTGCGTGACCGAAGCCCCTTTGCGCTTTCGGGTGGGCAGCAGCGCCGCGTGGCGTTCGCCGGCGTGCTGGCCATGAAGCCGTCGGTGCTCGTCCTGGACGAACCGGCTGCCGGCTTGGATCCCCAAAGCAAGGCCCAGTTCCTGCAACTCGTCAAGGAGCTTCACGACGCGCACGGCATCACGGTCGTGCTCGTATCGCACAACATGGCCGACCTTGCCGCGCTCTGCGACCGCATGCTCGTGCTCAACGAGGGGCGCCTGTTCGCACTCGACACGCCGAGCGAAGTGTTCGCACAAGGCAACGCCCTCAAGAGCATAGGCCTTGACCTGCCCGAAGAGTATCGTTTGGCGCACGCCTTGGGCATCGAGCCCCCGCGTAACGCATGCCTGACGCTCGAGCGCCTCGCCGACGCAATCGCCTAACGGTATGCGTCTGACTGGCCCCGAGCGCTATTCGAAGTCGTACAGATCCTTCGCGGCCTCGCGGAACGCCTCGAACGCCTCCTGCGCGATGGCCTCGTCGTCGATGTACTCGAACTCGGTCGGCTGGCCCTCCTCGTCGACGTCCGTCACCTCGAGCAACACGACCTCGCCCGAAGAAAGGGCAGGCTCATCTGGCGAAACGGGAAAGAAGAACCCGTAACGGCGCCCGTTGTGGATCACAAGGCCCAAAAACTCAAGTGCTACGACATCGCCCCGTTCGTCCTCGAACTCGAAAACGTCGCCTTCGTTAACAGGCGGGCAGAAATTTGGGGCGCTCCCCTCGCGCATGATAATCTCCGTTCCGCTGCCCTCGTCGGCAGCACAAATAGCAATAAGCGCACGAGAAAGCCAAGCTTTCCCGTGCGCTTACTATGGTAAACCAAGCTCGCCCGCTGTGCGCTTACTTCTTGCGCTTCTTACCCTTCTTGGGGTTGTGGGGCGTTTGCTGGTAGAGCGGCTTGCCGTCTTCACCCAATGCGTTGGAGCCGTGCGAAGCGCCTTCGGGAGCGTCCTCGATTATGACGACCAGATCTTCTGCATCCGAAGAGGTCTCGAGCACGTTCGCCTCGATAGCGGCCTGAGCGTTGGCGGCCTTGACCTGAGCCGTCTTGCGGCGGGCGGCCTTGGAGTTACCCAAGTTGCCCGCAATGCTTGCACCGGCGCGCTCGAACTCGAAGTAGCCGATGGAACGACCGTACTTCTTCTCGAGCTTGGCGTACTTGTCCTCGCGGGTCTTCCACATGGCGAACAGCGGCGTGCCCACGGCGATGGACGAGTAGCAGCCGATGACCAAGCCGATGGTCATGGCGAATGCGAAGTCCTTCAGCGTCTCGCCGCCGAACAGCAGCATGAACAGGACCGGGATGAGCGACGTGACCGTCGTATTGATGGAGCGGATGAACACCTGGTTGAGCGAGTGGTTCGCGATGGTGTAGAACGAGCACTTAGCGCCGAAGTCCTGCGCGTTGTCGTTAATGCGGTGGAACACGACCACGGTGTCGTACAGCGAGTAACCGATAATCGTGAGCAGCGCGGCAACGGCGTTAGGCGTGAACTCGCGACCGACCAGCGCGTAAATGCCCACGACGATTATCAGGTCGTGCAGCAGTACGACGACGGCCGTGAAGCCCATCTTGAACTCGAAGCGAATGCCGATGTAGATGATGATGAGCACCAACGAGACGAGGAACGCGATGAGCGATTGCTGGATGACGCTCGCACCCCAGTCCGGGCCGATGGTCGTGACCTCGAAGTTCTCGGTGGAAAGGTCGAACTGCTGCGCCACGG
>CAMPAJ010000184.1 GCA_946631805.1 uncultured Eggerthellaceae bacterium | reverse complement strand
TAGCCCCGGATGCTTGCCGCGGAGGGGGGAGGTGTGAGCGATTCTGCAGGCACAAATCCTGGAATCCACATCAGTTAGCCGAAGCCAAGCGAACACCTCACCCCTCCGCGGCAAGCATCCGGGGCGGTGGGATCGTGGGCCGAAGCCAAGCGAATACCCCCACCGCCAGCTAGCCGGGCGGTGGGATACTGACGGCGTCACAACCGCTATCGGCTATTCCTCGACCTCAAAAGCGTCCTTGCCAAGCCCACACCAGGGGCATACCCAATCATCAGGGATATCCTCAAACGCAGTGCCGGGAGCGATGCCGGCATCGGGATCGCCGACTTCGGGGTCATAGACGAAACCGCAGGGGCAGACGTATTTCATGATGCACCTCTCTCTGTTGCAATCGTCCAGAAACGCTTCGGCGCTTCCTAGCTGGTATTGTACAGAATGAGTTAAGAAATGCGGTCTAGAACACCCATTTTGCCAAGCAGTCTTACCATGGTTGCATGTTTTCGCGCCATTATGAAAAAGCTATCGTCGGCTGTTGCTTCCTTACGATTTTCGTCAACATGGGCCTGGCTTCCACGGCGTTTTCCGTACATCAACCCTATATCGTGGCCATCGAGGGCATTGGCGATACGGGCGGGTCGCTCATATTGTCGGTTCGCACGTTCGTTTCGTTTCTCGCAATGCTATTTGTCGACCGCTACTATCGCTTGCTCGACGTGCGGCGCGGCGTGCTCGTGGCAAACCTGTGCGTTGCCCTGGGCTTTTTCATATACAGTAGGGCTGTCGACCTTCCGATGTTCATGGCGGGGGCGGTATTCTTGGGGTTCGGTTACGGACTTGGCGGAATGGTCAGCGTAACGTACCTGGTAAATCGCTGGTTTGCAAGCGGCATCGGTTCCGTCATGGGTTTTGCGTCCATGGGAAGCGGCCTGGCTTCCATCATCATCCCGCTCGTCATCGTGCGGGTTATCGAAGCCTCGTCGCTCTCTTCGGCCTTTTTGGTCGAATGCGCGCTTGCCGTGGTGGTCGGCGTTCTGGTGTTCGCGCTGCTTCGCAATAGGCCTTCCGATATGGGCATGAGCCCCTATGAAGGCAAGGTGGGCAAATCCCGGCAGAGGAGCGCGGGCGTTTCGGGGCCGGTGGCTCGTACCGAGCGCGTCATGCTGCTCGTCGCGATGGTGGGCGTCGGCATATTTTGCTGTTGCGGCATGACGTACATGTCGGTGCTCGCAACTTCGTCGGGATTCGATACCGTCTTCGCAGCAACGCTTGTGTCTGTGGGAGGAGCTACGCTCACCATTGCAAAATTCGCATGCGGCGAGCTGTTCGATCATGTGGGAACAATGCGCGGATCGGTCATCATGTTCGTGTTCGCGCTTGCAGGCTACGCGCTGTGCTGTTTTGCAGGGCTCGGCAATGGTCCTGTCATGCTCGCGGGGGCCATGCTCGTCGGTGCTGGGTTATCGCTCGGCACGGTGGGTATTTCGGTGTGGTCGCTGGACTTGTCGTTGCCCGAAAACCGTGCCCGCGAGGTAAAGAACTTTCAGGTGGCCTATGCACTCGGTGGGTTTATCGCGAACACGCTGCCGGGCATTGTCAAGGACTTGGCGGGAACGTACGTAGTCTCATATGCTGCTATGGTCGTCGTCGTGTTGTTCTCGGCATGCGTCATCATGCGCTATTACCGCAAATTTGCCCGTAGTTAGAGGTCTCTTCTGCTAGGGCTTCGAGAGCCCGCCGCTGCGGGGGTGGAGCTCGGGCAAATTGCGCCACAGGCGCACGGGCATGAAATGGCGACGCAACTCGGGGTTATAGCGTGCTTCAATCGCGAGGGAATCGTAGAATCGCTGCCAAAGCTGCTCGACGTAGGCGTCCTCTGCAGTGCGAGGTGGGATGTTCGCAGCTTCGCCTGCCACGAGATTCCAGTCATGGCCATCGTATACGCCTGCTATGCGGTGCGTTTCGTCGTAGATAATGAACGGTTGCGTGTTGAACCGTTCTACGAAATGCCGCATTACGAGCGGTATGACGTTGGCGTTGGGGTTGCACCGCGCAAACCAAAGGCCGTTTTGCAGGTGCGAAAAGCGCACGAACTGGCGCATCTTCTCTTCCTCGTTGAGTACGCGCTCCTGAAGCGCTACGAGGTCGCCCACTACGGGATTGGCCAGGTCGTTCAGAACATTGCGGCGTTTGTTGCGCCCGGAATGCGCGTCCATGACATAGCGGATGAACCGGTATACGATAATGCCGGCTCTGGGGTCGTCGTTTGCCGCGGCGCGCATGATGGCCCCAAACGCCCGTGCGCCTGCCTCCCGCTCGACGCCGCGCCTTACGCGCAAAGCACGGTCGAAATCGGTTGAAACGAAAAACGCGGATTGCTCGAAACGCGGTTGATACGCTTGCTCCGGCACGATGTCTTCGGGGGTCTCGTGACGGGCGTAGGCTTCGAATACGCAGCAGAGCAAACCCTCGAGCGTGCCATCGTGCAAATACGCGACGTGGGCGAGGGGCGTTTGGGACGCGAAGCTCTGTTCGTTCTGCGCTAGAGCCATGGTTCGAACGCCGGCGCGGCGTTGCGTGCCGGCAGGGTCTTGGACGCGCCTTGTATTGCGGCCATGGTTTGCGCGGCGTGCCCGGGGTTCGTTTGAGGAAGGGTTTTCGCAGACTCCAAAGCGCCCGCTTGCGTAATGCAGTCGTCCTGTTGGAACAAGCTCATTTGCCCTGGCAACACGTTGGCGGCTCGCTGGCCGTGTTTTCCGCCGTTTATGGGCGCGGAGAGCTTGGCGTGGAGCGATTCGCGGTCGAAGCTCGTGCCCGTGCCGCCATACGAGCCATTGCAGGTGATGAAGTAACGGGCGCGTTTGTACGCGATGCCGAGCTTGCGCAATTCGGTTTCGCGTAGCGTGCATGTGCGGCGTGCCTTGACGATTTTTCGCGCGCCTGTTGGGCCGATGCCCGGCACGCGAAGGAGCATCTCGAGCGGGGCGGTGTTTACCTCGATGGGGAAGAGGTCTAGGTGGTTGAGCGCCCAGTTGGCTTTGGGGTCGACGTCGGTTGCGAGAAACGGATGCGCTTCGTCTATGAGCTCGCCGACTTCGTAGTGGTAAAACCTCAAAAGCCAATCGGCCTGATAGAGCCGATGTTCTCGGTTAAGCTGCACGGCATTGCTCGACGGAAGGCGCGGGTCTTTGTTTACGGGCAAGTATGCGCTGAAGAACACGCGTTTGAGGTTGAGCGATGAATACAGGGCCGCCGAGAGGTTGAGTATCTGAAAATCGCTTTCGGGGGTTGCGCCGATGATCATCTGAGTAGATTGCCCGGCGGGCGCAAACGCTTGCTGCTTGCGCGCAACGCGCACCTGATGCTGGTAGACTGTGGGCTTTCGGCGTACGAGCGCGCGCGTTTGCGCGTCCTCGGCGATACTGTCGCGAATCTGGCGCATGGGTTGAAGGATGTTGGCGCTGGACTTTTGCGGCGCGAGCAACCCAAGGCTTGTGCGCGAGGGAAGCTCGAGATTGACGCTCAGGCGGTCCGATAGGTGACCGAGCTGGTCTATGAGTTCGGGCGAGGTGCCTGGGACTGCTTTTGCGTGGATGTAGCCCCTAAAGCCATATTCGTCACGCAGAATTTGGAGCGTGCGCACCATGAGCTCGGTTGTGTAGTCGGGCGTTTGAATGACGCCAGAGCTTAGGAACAGGCCTTCTATATAATTGCGCCGATAAAACTGAATGGTCAGGTCGGCGAGCTCCTGCGGCGCGAACGTGGCGCGGCGCACCTCGTTGCTGCGACGATTGACGCAGTATGCGCAGTCGTAGACACAGGCATTCGTCATGAGCACCTTGAGCAGGCTGACGCAGCGCCCGTCGGGGGTGAAGCTGTGGCAGAGCCCGCCGAACGTCGCATTGCCCAATTGACCTTTGACGGCGGAGCGCGATGAGCCAGACGAGGTGCAGGCCACGTCATACTTGGCCGCATCGGCCAGGATATCGAGTTTAGTCATGAGGTCCATGCGTACAACCGTTCGTCTAGAGTTGATTTATAGTAAAGCAAACAGACGTTCTATGTCAAGGGTGGATGTGGGGTGTTCGCTCGGCTTCGCCTAGTCCGTCCCACCGCCCCGCGAGGGGGAGGCGGGGGCCGTTCGCTTGGCTTCGGCTAACCTAAGTGGATTGCAGGAACAGTGCCTGCAGAATCGCTCACGACCCCCGCCTCCCCCTCGCGGGGCTCCGTTGTCCTGGTCGGGGCCTTTCGTTTGGCTTCGCCTAATCTAAGTGGATTACAGGAATGGTGGCTGCAGAATCGTCCAAGACCCACCACCCAGGGCTCGCGGGGCTTTGTTGTTCCGATTGCTCAAGTCCGGTGAAACAGCCTACCTGGTTGGGCGTTTCAATTCCGTGATAGCCGGGTTTCGCTATAATTACTGGGCTGAAACCAGTCGAGTTGGCGGGGCGA